>JAJQDY010000077.1 GCA_021201965.1 Phascolarctobacterium sp. | reverse complement strand
CCTTTGCCTCACTCTCTGAATGGGGAACGAAAGTGTATTACGCATATCCCTATTCATCCTGGAAACGGCCTCAGAATGAGCGCAGCAATGGTCTGTATCGGCGATACGCACCGAAAGGTCAATCAATGGATAACTTATCCGATGAGGACGTGGAATACGCTGTTGACTTGATCTGTGGACTGTCTCGTAAGGAACTGGGCTACCGTACACCGGAAGAATTTTTTGACGCTTGCCTGGATGAAATCTACACTGCGTGAGTAGCAGAGACATTTGGCAGGGTCAAGGGGGCGTAAGCCTCCTTGACCCTGCCAAATGTCTCTGCTGTTGGGTAATCAAGCCCAGCTAAGCTGGATTCTATTAGACTTTTACGCGGATGTGTTCAATGTGCACTTGCAATTTTCGATAAAAAAATTTTACATAATATTGGCGGAGGATAATCATGGATTTTGGATTTTACCGCAATTTTATTACCATAGCGGAAGCCGGCAGCCTCACCGCCGCAGCCAGGAAACTGGCCGTAGCCCAGCCTGCTCTTACCGCCCAGGCTAAAACACTCGAGCAGTACTACGGGGCAGAACTTATTCGGACAAGCCGCAGGAAACGTGCCCTTGAGCTTACGGAGGCCGGCGAGGTCTTCTTCGCCAAGGCCAAACAGATCTGCAACGCAAAAGATAACCTGGCCCTTGACATGCTGAATTTCAGCAAAAAAGCGGAAAGTACGCTCCGCTTTGGCGTATCACCCGCTAAATGCGATTTTTTCATCAGCAGGTACCTCCTGCCTTTTATTGCCCTGTGCCCTAATGTCAGCTACCAGTTCCATTCCGAGATAGTGGAACTCCAGACCGTCCATATAAGCAGCGGCAGCCTCGACTTTGCGTTTGCCAATGCTCCCCTGCCTGTGCCCCAGCTCTATTCGCTCTGCCGCAGGCGGCGGGAATATTTCTATGCCGTTTACGCCAGAAAATCATCCCCCGTCAGAAATGCGGCCGATCCGCTGCCCCTGGCGGAACTTTCCGAACTTCCAGTCTGCTGTACCTATGGCAACTATCCACTGCTGCGCAAAGTCTGTGCCAAATACGGGGTTACCCCGAAAATACGCTTTATCACCAATACCTTTGCAGCGGCACTTGATTTCGCACGCCGCGACGGCAGCGTCGCCATCCTTAACCTTATGCCTGAAGAGGAAGTCGAAGGCTGCGTGAAACTGAGACTGGATAACGGCGATCTGCGCTTCGAGCAGACACTCTACTGGCTGGCCACTGAAAAACTTTCGCCCGTGGCGAGGCCGTTCCTTGAGTTTTGCAGGGAACGGAATGAGGAAGATGTTGAAGCATAAAATTACGCGGGCCTTTTGAAAGGCCCGCGTTTCATCTATTCATAATATTTTTTTGCCTCCTTTGTAAGGTTCCCGTCCTCCCCATACATAATAAGCGGGGGCATGATTTCCAGACCGTAACTGCCGCCCTTGACCATTTCCACAAGGAAAATCCAGGCCGGTTTATCCGCAGCAGAATGCACCCACTGCAGTTTTTTCGGCTGCAGGCCGTATTTCGCGGCAAGCCCCATGGCTTCCGTAAACCTTTCCGGCAGCTGCACCAGTGCAAAGCGCCCCCTGTAACGGACGGCAAAAGCCGCCGCCCGGAAAAAATCCTCCAGGGATGCCGTCAGCTCATGGCATGCCGCCGTGCCAACCTTCCTCATATTGCCGTTTTTCCTGTAAGGCGGGTTCGCCACGATAAGATCCATGCTTTCAGGCTGCACAAAATCCTTAATGGAACGGATGTCCCCGTCCAGTACGGCCACTTTTTCCTGCAGGCCGTTATCTTCCACGCTACGCCGCAAAAGTCTCGTTATTTTTGCATTGCAGTCAATTGCCGTTACATGCGCTGCTCCTCGGCCTGTAAGAAGAAGGCTTACGGCTCCCGTGCCGCAGCCCAGCTCAAGAACCTGCGCCTGGCGCACCAGATGCGGGAAATGTCCCAGGAATACTGCATCCGTCGTATAAGAAAACTCGCTGCTGTCCTGCCAGATTTTATACATGCAGCCGGGCAGGTAATCGCATCTTTCCGGAACCATATCAGATATCATCAGCCTGGGATGCATCAACTATTTCATCCCATTCAACCTGGATTATGTTGTTGGGTGTCAGCTGTACCGAAGCGGTATGCTGTTTGCGGTCGACCGCGGTTATTTTGCCTTTGCCGAGGGGTGTTGCCATCAGGGTCCCAATCTTGGGCTCTTCCTGCCGCTCGCAGTGTGCGCCCCTGCCGGCGCCGTTTTTGCAGTACAGGTGGTTTTCATATTTCAGGCAGCACATGAGTCTTCCGCAGATGCCGGAAATCTTAGCCGGGTTCAGGGACAGATTCTGGTCCTTGGCCATCTTTATGGAGATCGGCTCAAAATCCTCGAGGAAACTTGCGCAGCAAAGCGGACGGCCGCAGCAGCCAATTCCGCCAAGCATCTTTGCCTCATCGCGCACGCCTATCTGCCTGAGCTCTATACGGGTGCGGAAAACCGCTGCCAGGTCTTTGACCAAATCGCGGAAATCAATCCTGCCGTCAGCAGTAAAATAGAAAATGATCTTATTGACGTCGAAAGTAAATTCCACGTCAATAAGGTTCATGGGTAGGTCATGGTTTTTTATCTTGCGCAGGCAGATATTAAAGGCCTCCTTCTCCCTAACCCTGTTTTCCGCCAGCTTCTGCGTGTCTTCTTCGGTTGCTTTGCGTATAACCGATTTCAGCGGGGCCATAATATTTGCTTCCGCCATTTCCCTGGGCGAAATAACCACTTCACCGTATTCCAAGCCGCGGGCCGTTTCCACAATGGCAAAGTCCCCTTTGGTAACCCTTGTTTCCATGGGATCGAAATAATATATTTTAGCAGCTTTTTTGAATCTTACACCTACAACTGTCGGCACTTATGTCACTCCTTCCGGAATTTATCTATCTTAAGGGCCATGGCCTCAATCACCAGCCTGCCGCCGGCATTGCTCTCAAGGGCTCGATACGCCTCGTTTACGGCAGCAAGGGCTTTTTTTATGTCCTGCGCCTGCCATCCTCCCACCAGCTCTTTTAAATCTTCTTCCAGGTCACAGTTATAAACCCAGCCCGGAAGTTTTTCCTTTAAGATCAGCATGTCCCTGAATAAAAGCTGCCACAGCCTGACTAGCAGGAAGGCATCGTCCCTCTGGATGCCCGAATCCGTCAGCCCGCTTGCCGCAATGTAATTTTCAGGTGATGCCATTGGCAGTGCCTTTATAAAATCAAGGGCGCTCTTTCTTAAATTAAATACTTCCTGTCCGGAAAGCGTTAAGGCCGTCCCGATGGCGCCTTCGCTTATCCGCGCAAGGACCCTGCTTTCTCCGGCGGGAATGCCAAATGTTTTTTCCAGTGCTTCCTGCACTTCATCAATGGGCACCGGATTAAAATGCAGCCGGACAACCCTTGAAAGGATTGTCGGGATAACGGCTTTCTCTTTTTCCGCCAGGAGAATTATAATCCAGCCCTCCGGCGGTTCTTCCAAAAGTTTAAGTAAACTGTTGGCAGCCTCACCCGTAAATTTGTCCGCCCCGTCGACAATGCATACCCTGTTGACTGACAGGGCCGGCGCAAAAGCCGCCTGCCTAATAATTTCCTTTACCTGTTCAATCTTTATTTTCCTGCTGCCTTCTTCAGGTTCCAGGAAAATAAAATCGGGATGTCCAGTATTGCCGTCTTCGAAATTCAGCAGCCTGCAGGAATTACAACCGTCGTTCCCATTTTTCCCAAAACAGAGGACGCTTTTGGCAAACTGCAGGGCCAGCTGTTTTTTCCCAAGTCCTTCCGCTCCGCTGAAGAGCAGGGCATGGGGTCTTGCATCCGCCATTAAAAAACGCTGCAGGAAATCCTTATTGCGGGCATGTCCTAGGATATTTTCCCACATCTTATTCCCGCTCCTTCAGAAGCTTTAAGCATTCTTCCATAATAGCAGCATGGACGGTATCCAGGCCTTTTTCGGCATCAATGACCTTAATCCGATTGCCGTCTGAAGCGGCAATGGTCAGAAATCCTTCCCTTATCTTTTCCTGGAAGGCCAGCCCCCTGTTTTCATAGCGGTCCTTTACGCCGCGGGCCGTGCGCCTAGACAGAAAGACTTCAGGACTGCCGTCCAGTACCAGCGTGAGGTCAGGCTGCAGGGAGCAGCTGGCAAAATCGTTAATTTCCTTCAGGAAATCAAGCTGCGCATTCTCCAATCCCCTTGCCAGTCCCTGGTAAACCAGCGTAGAATCGCCGAAACGGTCACATAAAACCATCTTACCCGCATCCAGTGCAGGTGCCAGTATTTTCTCCGTATGCTCGCTGCGGGCGGCAAGATAGAGCAGGATTTCCGTAATATTATTCAGCGGCAGCTTGGGGTCGAGTACTATATCCCGTACTTTTTCCGCAAGCTTCGTGCCGCCCGGCTCCCTGCTTTCCAGCACTTCATAGCCCATATCCCGGAGGGTTTCCGCCGCAAGTTTTATCTGTGTTGTTTTCCCAGTGCCGTCCGGCCCTTCAAATGTAATGAACTTGCCTCTCATTTTATCACCCGTATGGTTTTTAAACTGCTGTCTGCAGGACCGCTGACGGATATTCCTGTTTCTTTCATCCTCCGGCAGTAGCCTATTATTTCATCAGTAATTATCTCCCCCGGCAAAAGCACCGGTATCCCCGGCGGGTAAAAGCTTACCTGCTCGCCGCAGATCCTGCCGCTGCTTGGTGCAAAAGGAATCTTTTCCCTGTCGGCGTAAAATACATCTCGCATCTTCATGGCGGCGGTGGTTTCAGGCATTTCCGGAACAATTTCCGCCAATGCCTGTCTTTTCCCTTTTTCCAGTTTCGAAAGCGATGCGTCTATTTTAAGCAGCGCGTTTTTAAAATCCCTGCCGGTGTCTGCAAAAGTTACGAGGAACAGTACGTTCCAGGCATCGGCAAGTTCCACGGCTATGCCGTTTTCCCTAAGGCATCCCGCGGCTTTCATTCCGCTTATACCCCATTTTTTAAAGCTTACCGTAACCTTTGTTTTATCCAGCTTAAGCCCGCCGCAGTCGCTGCTTTTTAAAATGCGCAGACCTTTATGCCGGGCAATTACTTCCCTTAATTTATCTGCGGCGGAAATTGCAGTTTCTGCCATCTTCCCCCCTTTAGCTTCAATCTGATATCTTACCGCATCAAGTGAAGCCATAAGGAGATAGTTGGGACTTGTCGTGGTAAGGAGGCTCATGGCATCGGCCGCAAATTCCGGTAAAATACGTTTCCCCTTAATATGCAGCATGCTGCACTGGCTCATGGCGCCTAAAATTTTATGGGTGCTCTGGACGCAGGCATCAGCACCACATTGCATGGCGGACGGAGGCAGCTTTTTACTGAAGCCGAGATGGGGGCCGTGGGCTTCATCAACCAGAAGGACCCGGTTATATTTATGACATATGTCCGCTATTTTTTTTGTTTCCGCCGCCACACCGTAATAATTCGGGCTGGTGAGCAGCACCGCCTTAATTGCGGAATTCTTTTTCAAAACTCCTTCTATTGCCTCCGGGGAAACCTGGGTATGGATATCAAATCTCTCGCAATAATCGGGCCTAAGGAACACTGCTTCAAGATCGGAAAGAATAAGGCCCCCTGCCACGCTGCGGTGTATATTGCGGGGCAGCAGCACTTTTTCCCGTGGTCTCAGTGCTGCAAGCATCATGGCATGCACTGCCTGGGTAGTGCCGTTAACCGCCCAGAAACAGGCGTCACTTCCATAGACTCTGGCCGCCATGGCCTGGGCCCTGGCTATATAGGTTTTAGGCCTGTGGATGTCATCCAGCTCGCTCATGAGCGACACATCCAAAACCGTACTGCCGCCAAGTGCCTGCCTGAGCATCTTCTCCATCCCTCGGCCGCCTTTATGCCCCGGAGTATGGAAAGGATAAATGTTTTCTTCTTTATATTTAAGCAGCGCTTCTAAAAGCGGCATTCTGTTTTTCACGATAATCCCCCAAGTATCCTGTTTTTTATTTTACCATAATATAAAAGCCTTATACAAATAAAATCAGCGGCCTGCATATGCAGGCCGCGGATTGCCGTATTATATTTATATCAATGCCCCAAAAAAAAGAATCATTGCAGTCGGATTAACAGCAAGCGCCGTTAATGAATCTATTACCCAGGCAGGAAGAAGCTCCTTTTTAGCCTGTTCCCATACAACAAATTCCGCCTTCCCAAATCCGTTAAATGTCGTGGCCGATGCGGATGTATAGGCACCGCAGGCCGGCACCAGCAGAATATCGTTCACTTCAAGAGGTGCAGTTATACGGCCGCGGAACATAATATCAAGGGAATCGCAGCTGGGTCCGCAAAAGGTTGCAGACACACGTTCCTTGGTATTCTTGAAGCTTATGAGCCTGAAATCCCACTGATCAAATAATACCCCGGAAAAAGTCCCATAGAGGCCTTCGTCAAGGAAATACCAAGGCTGTCCACCCCTCTCCGTTACCCCGATGACACTGGTAATGAGATTTACCGAAGTACCGCAGATATAGCGTCCAGGTTCCGCCCAGATTTCCACACCTGCAAAATCTTCATCCAGGCGGGCGTTAATCTGCCGTAACATTTCCGGGAAATTGAAGTTCATGCTGGGTTCCGGGATGGGAAAGCCCCCGCCGATATCCAGGATACGCAGTTTAAGGCCTGTCTCCTCTGCCTCCTCAAAGATTTTACGGGTGAGGTCAAGTGCATGCAGGTAAGGGTCAGCACTGGTTGTCTGGCTACCCACATGAAAAGCAATTCCTGCTACGTCAAGGCCTTCCTCCTTGGCTTTCAGCATCAATTTCAATGCATTTTCAGGGGATACGCCGAATTTTTTATTCAGGTCCACATGGGCGGAAGAATTGTCCACGCACAGGCGCAGCAGAATGGCGGACTCAGGACATGTTTCCTTAATCTTATAAATTTCGGTCACACTGTCAAATGTCATCTTACCGACACCGCATTCCCGGCAGGCTTTAAGACCACCGCCTGTTTTCACGGGATTCGCATATATAAGACGCTCGCCTGCAACGCCAATTTCATTAAGCAGGCGAATTTCACCATCGGAAGCCACGTCAAAAGATGCCCCCATACGGATCATTGGTTTTAAAATTTCAGGATGCGGATTCGCCTTGATTGCATAAAAAATACGTACCCGCGGCAAATATTTTCTGAGGCATTGATAATTTTTTTCAATTTGCTTTGAAGAAAGTATCAGAAGGGGAGTTCCATGCGCCTTAGCCAGCGCTTCTACTGCATCCTGACCAATCTGAAAGCCTATGTTCTTTCTCATATCCACACCATCCTTTTGCCATAAATCCTTTTTCCTCATATGATTGTACCACAAAACTCGGAAAATACAATAGAAAAATGGCAAAAATAAGATTTTTTTTGAGGAGCCTTGAGGAGTAGAGCAAATTTTTTGAAATTCAAAGAAAAATCTCCGTTTTTGCAAAAATACACTATTTTTGGCCGATTGTAAAATAAAGTTGAACAGTTAAAAAATCCATAGCGATTGAGTCCGTGGTAGAATAAAGTTCACACGCAAAACCCTATCGAGGAGGACAATCACTATGGACTACCCACATTC
>JAJQDY010000075.1 GCA_021201965.1 Phascolarctobacterium sp. | reverse complement strand
GAACTCTATTAAACTTTTACACGGATGTGTTCAACTTGCACTTGCAATTTTCGTACTTTTTCAACTTTATCCAATTCCGGCAATTTTTTTGTGGCCAAAAACACTTCGTAAGCATTGCAGCATTCTTTTACTTTATCCGTAAAACATACTTGAAAGCCTTTATCCAGCCAAAGAACCTTATTACACATTTCCCGTATTTGATTCAAAGAATGCGATACCAAAATCGTCGTAGCTCCACCAGTAATAATTTCCCGCATCTTAGCTTCGCTTTTCTTCCTGAATGCGCCGTCCCCAATACTTAAAACTTCGTCAAGGATCAATATGTCCGGTTTTACCAGACAGGCTATGGAAAATGCCAGGCGTGATTTCATTCCGCTCGATAATTGTTTGAAAGGTCTGTCCTGAAAATCTGTTAATTCTGCGAACTCAACAATTTGCTTATACATTTCGTCCATAAACTTACGGGTATAACCTAAAAGGGCTCCCCGCAGATAAGTATTTTCCTTCACCGTAAGTTCCCTGTCAAAACCACTGACAAGTTCAAGAAAAGCTGCAACGTTGCCGTTAACCTTAATATTACCCTTAGTAGGGACCATAACTCCGGATATGGCTTTTAAAAGAGTGGATTTGCCAGCACCATTAACGCCAATAATACCCAGCATATCTTCTCTTTCCAAAGTGAATGATATATCGCGGTCAGCCCAGAATTCCCGCAAATGGTAGTTATTATTAAGTCTTCTTACCACATACTCCTTTAGGCCAATATCCTTAAAATCTCCAATCATATATTTTATGGATACGTTGTTTACCTTTAAAATTTCCATTTCTCCGATTATTTCCTCTTCCTAGACGTAATATTATACATAGTACAGGAATTTATGATTCCGTGTTTTATAGATATAGGAGCCGATAGCTAATGCCAATAAAGCATATACAGCCATTAGAATATGGTATTCCACGGAAGGAATACTGTTATTTATAACAATAAGCCGGAAATACTTGATAATCACATGCAAGGGATTTACTAAAAATACCCATTGCACATCAGGACTGAAAGCATCAACACTATAAAAAATTGCCGAAGTATACATCAGCAGCATCTTAAAAATGTCATAGAGATAACCGATATCACGGAAGAAAATAAAAAGTGCTGAAAGAATCATCCCTATGCCAATATTTAAAACAATAAGACATAGAACTGGATATATAAGCAGAATATATTTCCAAGTTGGCATAAGTCCATCCATCAGGCAGAAAATAAAGAATATGCAGATCATTATACAAAAGCTGATAATGGCAGAAACATTTTTGCTGAGCAGGAATAGGTATTTCGGAACATTAATTTTACTGAAAATGTCTGCATTGCTCAAAAGCGCACTCATTCCTCCACTAGTAGCTTCACTGTAAAAAGAGTAGCAAATATTACCGGCAAAGATATAGATAGTATAGTGGGCAACGGACTTTCCGAAAAAAGTGCCGAAAATCAATTGCATAACCAGCAAATGAAGTAATGGCGCAAGAACACTCCAGCCAATACCCAAAATGCTGCGCTTATATTTCGTTTTAAAATCACGCTTCACCAGTTCTTCGAAAACAAAGCGATGATTTAATAATTTGCAGACGAGCTGATTCACGTATTCACCGCCTATTTTTATACATTTTTTTATAATACTGTTGATACTCGCCACATGTCACATGGTCAAGCCATTCCTGGTTTTCCAAATACCAGTCTATGGTAAGGACTATTCCTTTTTCAAAGCAGGTCTCAGGGTACCATCCTAAATCCCTCTTTATCTTCTCAGGATCAATAGCATAGCGCCTGTCATGCCCTAAACGGTCCTCAACATGTTTTATCAGATCTTCACTGATTCCTGCATCCTGCAGGCGGTCATGTAACTGTCCGATAATGGTTTTGACGATAAATATGTTTTCCCTTTCATTATGACCGCCAATATTGTACACTTCCCCCACTTTACCGGAAGAAGTTACCATGTCAATGGCCTTGCAGTGATCTTCCACATAAAGCCAGTCCCGTACCTGCATGCCGTCTCCGTATACCGGTAACTGGCTATGGTGCCTGGCATTATTTATTATGAGGGGAATAAGTTTTTCTGGGAACTGGTAAGGACCATAGTTGTTGGAGCAGCGGGTAATATTAACTGGCATATTATAAGTATCATGGAATGCCATGACAAACATATCGGCACTGGCCTTGCTGCTGGAATAAGGACTATGCGGAGAAAGCGGTGTGGTTTCAGTAAATAATCCTTCTTTCCCTAAAGCACCGCACACTTCATCCGTGGAAATCTGTATATATTTTTTATCTGCTTTCCAGCTTTTCGTTTCCTGGTTATACCAGGCTTCTTTTGTCCGCTGAAGTAAATTGACCGTCCCCAATACATTTGTCTGCACAAAAATCTCAGGACATGCAATACTACGGTCCACATGGCTTTCTGCAGCAAAATTAATAACATAATCAAAGTCGTACTGCTCAAAAAGATTGCGTATAAGGGTGCAGTCACAAATATCCCCCTGAACGAAAATATGTCGTGTATCACCTTCAACGCCCTTTAAATTTTCCAGATTACCTGCGTAGGTCAGTTTATCCAAATTAACCAAAAGGATATCGCTATGCTTTTTAAGCATATAGTAGATAAAATTCGACCCTATAAATCCGGCACCTCCAGTAACCAGATAAGTCTTTTTCATAAACTGTCTCCCTATACAAACTTGAAAGCGGAATCAAGATTGGGCCACTGCTGATCCTTATCGCTTAAATTTAAAGGTGTTCCGTCAGATAATGCATATCCCTGCGCACTGGCATCTCCCTGGTATTCTCCCAAAATATCCGGCCATTCTATCCCGATTTTCGGATCGTTCCAGGCTAGACCGCTTTCATCACCCGGATAATAGAAATCCGTTACTTTGTAGCAGAATTCCGCCTCATAGCTCAGCACTAAAAAGCCATGGGCAAAGCCCTCGGAAATATAAAACTGCTTTTTATTTTCTTCCGTAAGCAAAACGCCAACCCATTTGCCATAAGTATCACTGCCCTGCCTTAAATCAACTGCTACATCAAAAACTTCTCCTCTAATTACCCGAACCAGTTTCCCCTGCGGGAACTGTTTCTGGAAATGCATGCCGCGTAATACGCCTCTGGTAGACATGCTTTGATTATCTTGCACGAATACCGCATTCAGTCCAAATTCCGCCATATCTTTCTGGTTATATGTTTCCATAAAGTATCCGCGGTCATCCCCACGAACCGCAGGTTCTACTATATAGAGCCCCTTTATAGGACATTCAGTCACTTTTATCCGTGCCATTTTTAAGCTCCTTTAAATATCTTGATAAAGCATCCTGCCATGTCGGTAACGGTTTAAATCCTGATTCGATAAGCTTGCTTTTGTCAAGTCTGCTGTTAAAAGGCCTCGCAGCCTTGGACAGGCCGTATTCTTCCGTGGTAACCGGTGTTACTTTTGTTTTATACCCGGCCTGCCGAAAAATTTCGCAGGCAAAATCATACCAGGAAATATACCCACCCTCATTGGTCACATGATAATATCCATATTTGTCAGTCTCAATCATATCTGCCAGAAGCCTGGCTAAATCATAGGTGTAAGTAGGTGTGCCGATCTGATCGCTGACCACTAGTAACATATCATATTTCCTGCCGATATTCAACATTGTTTTAATAAAGTTACTGCCGTTAAGCCCAAATACCCAGGCGATCCGCACGATAAAGTATTTATCCAGGGTTTCAGCTACGGCAAGTTCCCCTTCCAGCTTTGTCTGTCCATAGACATTAAGCGGATTATAATCCTTGCAGTCAGGCTGCCATGGCTTGGTCCCATGACCGCCAAAAACATAATCGGTACTGAGATAAAGCATTTTACAGTCAAGCAACTTACAGGCTTTTGCAATATTCATTGTACCGTCAGCATTTACGGCACGTACTTTATCCCGTTTGTCCTCGTCTTCTGCCAAATCCACCGCTGTCCAGGCAGCACAGTGAATTACGGCATTCGGCTCAATCTTCCTGACAGCCTGTTCTACAGCCTTTGAATCCGTGATATCCAGCTGTACATAGGGTAAAACAGTAACCGGAGATCCGTCAGCCATCCTGCTATATGTGGACGCCAGATCCGTACCAACGCACTCATGTCTTCTTTTATGCAGTTCATTCATAACGTCATGGCCTAATTGCCCTGCCACGCCGGTAACAAGGATTTTCATAATTTCACACAATTAATAGATACGCTGCCCTGTCGCTACTGCTTTTAAGTGCTTGCCGTATGGGGACTTACCATATTTAGCGGCAGATTTCAGTAACTGTTCTTTGGTAATCCAGCCATTCTTATAGGCGATTTCCTCAGGAGCTGAAATAATAACGCTCTGGCGGTTCTGAATGGTCTGCACAAAGCCTGCAGCTTCGGCTAGACTTTCAATAGTACCTGTATCAAGCCACGCATATCCCCTTCCAAGAAGCCGGACATCCAGGTTCCCTTCCTCAATGTACATTTCATTCAAGGTTGAAATTTCCAGTTCTCCCCGGTCAGACTGCTGCACCTTCCTCGCTTTTGTGCTTACGCCTTTTGGATAGAAATAAATACCTGTAATAGCATAGTTGCTTTTAGGTACTTTGGGCTTTTCTTCTATGGAAATGGCCTTCCCACTGGGATCAAACTCTACTACTCCAAATCGTTTCGGATCATTTACATAATATCCAAAAATAGTGGCATGTGCGTTATTTTCAGCATTCTCTACTGCTGCCTTTAATGCTTTTCGGAAGCCGGCACCATAAAAAATATTATCACCCAAGACCATGGCACAAGCCTCGTTGCCTATAAATTCCTCTCCCAAAATGAAGGCCTGAGCAAGTCCGTCCGGAGAATGCTGTACTTTATATGACAGCTTAACACCGTAATTTGACCCATCTCCCATAAGCCGTTCAAAATTTGGCAAATCTACGGATGTTGAAATAATTAAAATCTCTCTAATACCTGCTAGCATAAGGGTGGACAACGGATAATAAATCATGGGTTTATCATAAACAGGCAATAGTTGTTTACTAGTCACCATAGTTAATGGATACAGACGCGTCCCAGCACCACCAGCCAAAATAATTCCTTTCATAAAACCTCTCCTATTTTAAGCAAACTATTTCTTATCATTATAGCATCACAATAGCCTATAATACAATTTATCACTTTCCAACAATTAATTTTGCTCTTACCAAAAATTAATTTATCAGTTAAGAAACTGTTAAAATTAGCATACCACTCGTATTGTAGCTAAAAAGGAATTTACTTGCTATGTATATACAATTTCCATAAGATTTCCACTTTACTCGTTACCTTAATCAAATAAATATCGCAATGCAATTACAAGTATTAACGGGAAAACATTTTGTAGATACTAATAAACTGGCTCTCACTGCTGCCATTCAAAATATTTTCTATAATTTTAAATAGGGCAATAATATATGCATTGCTACCTGTAGTTCCCATAAATTTTAAAATTGCCTCTCCAACTATGACATAACACAAACGGTGCCCATGTAAAAGGCCCCATCTTTCACTACTCCGATTTTTTCACGTGTAATTAAAACGAAGTAACCAAACACCCAGGAAATTGTTATAATATTGGCATCATGCCAACTAACCGCCAAAATCCAAATAAGGAAACGATTCATTATTAACATTCGCCTGTTATTTACTACATTTTTCCACCCTGTTTTAGCCACTGCTTACCTCCATAGCAAAATTGCTTTTACTACAAAGATACTGGCTTAACAGGTACATTGACAGGAATGCGGCTGGAATAATTGCCGATAATGGCTGGAATGACTGGAATCTTAAAAGTTTCTGCCGTAAAATACTATCCAACTTGTAAATCACAGATATTTATGTTCTAATATTAGTTGTATAATGTAAATATTAACCAAAAGCTTCTCTGTCAGAGTGTTTATTTGTGACTTTTATTTCCCACCGAATGGCTACATTACTCTTCCCTATACGATATGTTCACGCATTGACTGTAATCCATATTCAGCGCATAATCTTAAAACCTGTCCCTGCTAAAACACTGATTTATGGCCTTATGTGCAAATTATTTCCGCTTTTAGGCGTTTCGAGCTTTAGCAACTACATTTTCGAAATTCATTACCGTTGAAATTTTATTTACATTTTCAGGTTATAGAAAAATATAAAGTTGATATAGTTAATATTAAAAAAACAAGAGAATTTGTTAAATGAAGCCTTTATGTTTCGCCTCTCATACAAGAATATTATTATATAAAACACCTAAGAACCTGACTAATAAGCTTTTTTGCAGCCTTTTGCTTGAGGTCTTTGATGAATATTATGATTTACGCGGTTCTGATGATACTACTTCAAAATTATTAAATGGCAGACAAAATATACCAAGTCATATCAAGGAATGCGCTAATGATATTGACCAAAATATCGTTGAACAATACTTTGAAAAAGAGATTATTCCAAGGATAAATATCAATAAAAAACACATATCGTTTTAGCCCTAAAAGAACTGATTCTAGCAGATACGAACATTACACGGGATACTCAACTAGGGAAATCCATTGATATGACCAAGGAGTCATTGTCAGAAAAAAGCTCATTGGCTTTTACGGAATTCTTAGTAAATATTTTCCTTTTTACTGTCGTTAAAACTGATAACAGTTTAATAAGCAACGCCACGCAAATAACAAGAAGCTATTACGACCAATATGAAAACCGGCTGCATGAACTTACAGTATACGAATTGCCTAAAATTAGACCTGTTCCTGCTATACCATTAACTATAAAAAACAGAAGTTTGAACAAATTTTCGTCATGGCTGCTGAGGATAAACTCAGCAGTTCTCATCTTAGCTCCATAAAGATTTATCGCCTTAGGATGGATGCAGAGGGCATTAATTATAGCAAACTACATTTATTCCTTCTTAACACGCTTGGCGAATATGTGCATTCTCGCATGCAAATAAAAGAATTTAATGATACTAATGAATACGGCACTATAGCTGTCAGAGCTTTATCTTTGATGCATAACAACGGAGCTCCTGATGAAAAAGGTACCGGAAATGAATTAGGAGAACTTTTGCTATATGTTTTTTTGGAATGTGTTCTACAGGCGCCAAAGCTTATGGGTAAAGCAAAATTAGCCGAATTAGCAGAGAAAATAACAAGTCTAAGCGATGGGATTTTTTCCTTTTATCAGACGAAAATATTCCGTTTACCCAAATCGTTTTTGGTGCTTCGCAAATGGATAATGGCTTAAATAAAGCTGCAGATGCAGCTTTAGCTAGTGTTATCAAAATAAGAGATAATAGAGACAAAGAATTTGAACTTGTAGAAAATAGGATTCTTAGCTGTTCATTTGATAAGGAAACTTCCACTAAAATACGCAATATCATTATTCCGCAAAAAGAAAATATTGATAAACCGGCTATAGCTTTCGGTATTTTTCTAGGCCATACATTAGGCATTCAAAGTGATGCTGCAACTTGCACAAACAAAATGAACTCCGATATTCGGGCCTGCATGGAACATATGAAGCAACAGATTCAAATTCTGAATCTAGTTACGTATTCTTTTTACGCTCATGTAGTACAATTTAATAA
>JAJQDY010000040.1 GCA_021201965.1 Phascolarctobacterium sp. | reverse complement strand
CTAGATAGGGTTTTGTGTGTGAACTCTATTCTACCACGGATTCAATCGCTATGGATTTTTTAACTGTTCAACTTCATTTTACAATCGACCGTGCAAAGGATTAAAGTTTTGAAACAGAATTTAAAGAAGAGAGTTAGGTTTGGAAGGCTCTTTGATATTTATGGTGGTCTGCTTACGAAAAAACAACAGCAGTGTCTGAAGCTTTATTTTCATGAGGACCTCTCGCTGACAGAAATAGCGGAAGAGCTTGAAGTTTCCCGCCAGGCTATTCACGATATTTTAAAAAGATCTGAGCAATTATTGGAAAAACATGAAAACAGGCTGGAACTTCTTCTGCGCGAGGATTCCGAAAGGAAAATGATGGAACTTGTGCTGAATCTTCTGGAAACTGGGGATGCCAGCAAGAAAGCAAGGGCTCTTAAAATATTAAACAAAATGTGTAGTAAGGATGATTATTGATGGCTTTCGAAAATTTATCCGAAAGATTACAGAGTGCATTAAAAATGTTCTGCGGGGCTGGGAAAATAACGGAAGATGATTTAAAGGAACCATTGCGCGAAGTGCGTATGGCTCTCCTCGAAGCAGATGTTAATTTCCGAGTAGTTAAGGATTTTGTTGCAAATATTAAGGAAAAGGCTTTGGGCATAGAAACCAGTACTACGTTAAATCCCCATCAGCAGATTATAAAAATAGTTAATGATGAGCTTATAGGACTGCTTGGCGGGACACAGAGTAAGCTTACGGTAGCCCAGAAGCCGCCTACTGTTATAATGCTGACGGGGCTTCAGGGGGCCGGCAAAACCACAACGGCAGGCAAACTGGCAATGTATCTGAGACGTAGAAATAAAAAACCTTTGCTGGTTGCAGGTGACGTATACAGGCCTGCGGCTATTACCCAGCTTCAGGTATTGGGCGATCAGCTTTCCGTCCCAGTTTTTACTATGGGGGATCAGGTGTCTCCTGTAGAAATCGCGAAACGTTCATTGGAAAAAGCATTTTCACTTGCCTGTGATACGGTAATCATAGACACAGCAGGTCGGCTGCATGTGAATGAGGAACTTATGAATGAACTGAGGGAAATAAAGGAAGCTGTGCAGCCTCAAGAAATTCTTCTAGTCGTTGATGCAATGACCGGCCAAGATGCGGTAAATGTAGCAGAAAGTTTTAATAAGGATCTTGGGATTGACGGGCTTATCGTAACAAAGTTTGATGGTGATGCCAGAGGAGGTGCCGTGTTTTCTATTAAAGCTGTTACGGGATGTTCTGTTAAGCTTATAGGTACTGGTGAAAAATTGGATGCACTGGAAGAGTTTCATCCTGACCGTATGGCATCACGTATTTTAGGTATGGGAGATATTCTGACACTTATAGAAAAGATTCAGTCTACCACGGATTTAGCTAAAGTCATAGAAGCAGAGAGACAGCTGCGTAAGAATGACTTTAACTTGGAAAACTTTCTTGAGCAGATGCAGCAGGTAAAAAAGCTGGGGTCACTGGAAACCATTGTAGGCATGATTCCTGGTATGAGCGGTATCAGTGAGAAATTAAAGGAAGCCAATGTGGACGAAAAAGAATTTGCACGCATAGAGGCTATCATCCGTTCTATGACGATAAAAGAACGCCGCAACCCAAGTATTATAAACGGAAGCAGGCGCAAGAGGATTGCGGCAGGATGCGGAATGCGGGTTCAGGATGTGAACAAGCTGCTCAAAAATTTTGAGGAAAGCAAGAAAATGATGAAAAAAATGCAGGGTATGAGTAAGTTTTCTTCTAAAGGCGGATTTAAATTCCCCTTTATGCATTAATCAATAATTTCACTAATAGTGACAGGAGGTAAAAATAATGGCAGTAAAAATCCGGTTAAAACGTATGGGAGCTAAAAAGAGACCTTTTTACCGTATAGTGGTTGCTGATTCTCGTAGCCCGCGTGACGGTAGGTTCATAGAAAGCATCGGGTACTATGATCCTACGAAAGAACACAACAGCATAAAGATTGATGCAGATAAGGTATTGGCATGGATGGAGAAGGGCGCACAGCCTACCGATACAGTAAGATCTTTGCTGAGAAAAGACGGTATTATGAAAAAATATGCTGAAATTAAGGCAGAAAAATAATTAGAGAGGCGTGAAGTACATGAAAGAATTGGTGGAAGTAATGGCAAAGTCTCTTGTAAATGATCCATCTGCAGTGGTTGTTGATGAAGAAACTACTGGGACAACAACGGTGCTCCGCCTTCATGTAGCTCCTGAAGATATGGGAAAAGTTATCGGTAAACAGGGGCGCATTGCAAGAGCAATTAGAACGGTTATGAAGGCAGTGGCAATACGTGAAAACGTAAAAATCATCGTGGAAATTGTTGAATAATGAGGTTGAATAACTATGGATAAAATGTTTATCAGGGTCCCAGTTACTGTTAAGGCAAAGGTGACCGAAGATTTAAAACTTAAACTTATTGATGATCTCAAGAATACTATGAAGCAGATAGATTTGGACATTGAACAGTTTGAATTCCAGGCAAAAAAAGCTCTGCAACAGGCAGCTAATGATCTGAGTGTGCTTCCTGCTTTGCGCGAGCAAATAGACATAGAAAGAAATAAGCGTTTGGCAGCAAAAAATGAAGCGCAGGATAAGCTGAAACGTGCAGAAGCTTTGGAAATAGGCGCAGAAATCGGTCATGGAACTTTGGGGCGTACTGTTGAAGTTACCATTGGTTCGGATATTGAGGCGCTGATGGGCGCAGAAATCCTTACGGAAGACGGCAAAGTCATCGCTTTTAGGGAATAGCGATGAAAGGGGAAATAGTAATTGGCAAAGTTGTCGCTCCGCACGGCGTGCGGGGCGATATTCGCATTATGCCGCTCACGGAAAGGCCAGAACGTTTCTTAGATTTCAGGGAACTTTTATTAGAAGGCGGACGTAAGCTTACGGTCCTTAACATGCGCTTTCATAAACGTATGTTGCTTGCATCAACTAAGGAAATTACTTCCATGGACCAGGCAGAACTTCTAAGGGGAAAGAAAATCTTTATTGATGCGGAGATTTTGCCAGAACTTGAAGAAGACAGGTATTATGTGGCCGATCTCATCGGCTTGCCAGTATTTGATGATACAGGAAAAGAACTGGGTACTTTTAAGGATACTATATCAACGGGCAGCAATGGTGTCTATGTCATTTCCGTACCTAACGCAAATGATATTTTGATCCCCGCTCTTAAAATCTATATTAAGGAAATAGATATTACAGGCGGTGGGATTGTAGTCAAGCTACCTGAATGGACTGATGATAAATGAGGTTTCTTTTTATAACATTGTTTCCCAAACAGATAGAACAGGCTGTATCTCACAGTATAATTAAAAGGGGTATGGATAGGGGATTGATCGAAATAAACTGCATAAACCCGCGAGATTTTACGTCGGACAAACATAGGACGGTAGATGATGTACCTTTTGGCGGGGGTACAGGCATGGTTTTAAAACCTGAGCCTATGGTTGCGGCTATCAGAAAAGCAAAAGAGCAGTTGCCTGATGCTAAGGTAATCGCCATGTGTCCTGGGGTGAAACCACTCAGTCAGAAATGCGCTGAGGAATATGCACAAAATGGGCAGGATCTCATTTTGGTATGTGGCCATTATGAAGGCTTTGATGAGCGAATATTTGCCTTCGTGGATGAGAAACTATCTGTTGGGGACTATATACTTACGGGAGGAGAACTTCCAGCGCTGATTCTTCTCGATGCAGTATCGCGGTTCATACCAGGAGTTCTCGGGAAAATGGAAAGTGCAGCTAATGATTCATTCAGTGACGGTTTGCTTGAATATCCCCAGTATACGCAGCCAGTGAATTTTGAAGGGATGACGGTTCCTGAAATACTTCGCAACGGTAACCACGGACTTATTGAGCGTTGGCGTAGAAAAGAATCGCTTAAAGCCACGTATTTTTTTAGGCCAGATCTTATTCCTGCCGAAATGATGGCAGCTATTGAGGGAGATATTCCAAAAAACATGTCCAAGGATGAAAAGAAGTTTTATACTGAACTTAGAATGGAATTGCGTAAAGCACTAGGTGATGATAAATGACGGCTGAAATGTACGTAGGACTTCTGCACTATCCCGTTTACAACAGCCACATGGAAGTCATTGCAGGTGCTGTAACGAATTTTGATATTCATGACATAGCAAGGATCTGCCGTATTTATGACGTAAAAAGGTATTATATTATCCATCTCCCCTTGATAGCCAGAAAGAGCTTATTGAAAAGATTTTATGATTCTGACGGGAGGGATATGGATACAGATACAATCCTGATCGTTTTGAAGCATTGAAAATGACTTACTGGAAAGATTCCCTTGAATCAGTTACAGAAGATATAAAGATTTTGACGGGGAAGAAGCCGTATATTGTAGCTACGGATGCGGGAATTTGGCAGAATATGATAAGCTACAATTTTCTGTGCGGCAAGCTTAAAGGAGAGAGGCCAATACTGCTTATTTTTGGTACAGGATCAGGTATTGAAAAGAAAACTATGGAAAAATTTGATTATATTCTGGAACCTATTTATGGCAAGGGATATGATCATTTAAGTGTGCGCAGTACTGCGGCCGTTATTATTGACCGGATTTTGGGAGAAGCTTGGTGGGAAAAATAATTTTCTTGATGAAAATTTCAAGTCTTTTATAAAAAATATTGCAATGAATTATTTGTTATGATAAAATGTACCCCGTACAATACGGACGGTCCACTGTGGAGTTCACACATGAACGTCTATGATTATTAAGGGGGTCACTATGAACATTATTGATGTATTGGAACAAGAGCAGCTTCGTTCTGATATTCCTGAATTCCGCATCGGTGATACTGTAAAAGTTTATGCCAAAATTGTTGAAGGCAATAGAGAACGTGTGCAGGTTTTTGAAGGCGTTGTTATTGGTCGCAGTGGCAGTGGAGTGCGTGAGAACTTTACCGTTCGACGTATAACTTATGGTATTGGAGTGGAAAGGAAATTTCCACTTCACAGCACTCGTATTGAAAAGATTGAGATAAGCCGTCGGGGTAATGTACGCCGTGCAAAACTTTTCTATCTGCGTAAACGCATCGGTAAAGCAGCTCGTATAAAAGAGCGCCGCTAAACAATGATTATGATAAACGGGACTGTGACAGCAGTCCCTTTTATTGTTTTTGTAAAATTGATTCTGATTGCTGACGGAGCAGCTGTTTTATGCTAAAATAGCTTAAGAGCAGATTTTCAGATTGGATAAAAGGTGATAAAAATGGGCAGAGAAAAAAATGCTTCTTCATGGCAGGATACGGTTAGTGACTGGTTGGTATCAATTATAATAGCAATAGCGCTGGCTTTATGCATAAGGACTTTTCTGGTTGAACCTTATATGGTGGAAGGTTCGTCCATGTATTCGACCTTGGTAAACCATGAGCGTCTTCTGGTGGATAAGCTCAGCTACTATGCAATTGACCCTCAAAGGGGAGAAATAGTCGTTTTTCGGTACCCTAAGGATCAGAGTCGGGATTTCATAAAACGCGTAATTGCTGTTGGTGGTGATACAATAGAGATGCGCAACGGCAGGGTACTAGTAAATGGTGTGATGCTTAAAGAAAATTATATTTATAAAGATGATCCTAAGGGTTTAAACCGTTCCAATTACAGGAAGGCAGTAGTTCCAAAAGATCATATTTTTGTTCTTGGTGATAACCGTAATAATTCAGAGGACAGCCGTTTTGCCGATGTTGATTTCGTACCGCTTAAGCTTGTAAAAGGTAGGGCACTTTTGGCTTTCTGGCCGCTATCAAGTATAAGGGTACTTAAGACTGATATTGGTACTGAAAAATGACGGTGAATTTTAAAATTCAATGGTTCCCTGGACACATGACCAAGGCCAAAAGGATGATGGAAGAACAGATTAAGGTAGTTGACATGGCAGTGGAAATGCTGGATGCACGTATCCCAATTTCAAGTACTAACCCTATGCTGTCTGGTATTCTCAGAGATAAACCTAGTGTTATAGTGCTTAGTAAAGTTGATCTAGCTGATGAGACAAAAACGAAAGCCTGGGTCCAGAAATTTAAAAATAGAAATCTTCCCGTATGTGAAGTTGACTGTACTACGGGCAGAGGTATAAAACAGTTGGTAGCAATGATACAGGCAACGGCGAGGCCCGTGATTGATAAGTGGCAGAAAAAAGGCTTGAAAAGGAGGGCAATAAGGGTCATGATCGTTGGTGTGCCTAATGTTGGTAAATCCACACTTATCAATCGTCTGGCAGGGAGAAATAAAATCGTTACTGCCAACAGACCGGGAGTTACTAGAGGGCAGCAGTGGATAATGATTGCAAAAGGTCTGGAACTTCTTGATACACCTGGGGTACTATGGCATAAATTCGAGGATCCGGAGACAGGTTTTTGCCTTGCCGTAACAGGAGCAATTCGTGAGGATGTTTTTGATAAAAACCAGGCGGCGGAAATCTTGCTTGGGCGTCTTATGGCAGAATATCCAGAAGAAGTGAAAAGTAAATATGCCATAGATTTTGGGTCTGGTGATGTTGTAGATGATGTAATGGGGAAAATCGCCGTCTCTAGAGGTTGTTTAAAGGCTGGTGGCTTTGCCGATACGGACAAGGCAACCAGAATGCTTTTAAAAGATTTCAGGATAGGCAGTATTGGTCGATTTACCCTCGAAGAACCTTAATAAAGTAAACAGGAGATTTCAATGATTGAGCTAAAAGAGCCTTTCAGCACGGTCTGGCTAGGTAAGGACGTCTTTGAGGAGGTAAGGAAACTGCAAGGGGAGGTTTTCAGGGCACTGGAAACGAGGCGAACCATAAGGTTTGAGATGGCAGGGAAGAGTTATTTTCTCAAATGGCACCAAGGAACTACCATTAAAGAAGTATTAAAAAATTTGGTTCAGATTAAAATGCCTGTTTTGGGGGCAGATAGAGAATGGAAGGCCATTCATACGCTTCGTGATGCAGGTGTTGATACGATGCAGGGAGTCGGTTTCGGGGAAAAAGGTGTTAACCCGTTGACAAGGATATCGTTTATTATTACGGAGGATCTTGACCCTTCTGTAAGTCTGAGGGAGTATTGTGCAGACTGGAAAATAAACCATCCTAATGTTAAGACAAAGAGAATGATTTTAAAACGTGTTGCAGACATGACTCGTAAAATGCATGGAACTGGAATAAACCATAGAGACTGCTATCTTGATCATTTCCTGCTGCGTTTACCATTTTCAGGGAAGGAAGAGGATTTGAAGATATCTATAATTGACTTGCATCGTGCGCAATTTTGGCAAAAAATGCCAGAGCGTTGGCGTAATAAGGACCTCATAGGTCTTTATTTTTCCTCTATGGATATAGGACTGAATCAGCGTGATGTTTATAGATTTATGAAAGTATATTTTAACAGAAAACTGAGGGATATTATGTATAGTGAGGTAGCTTTACTGACAAAAGCCTCGGCAGAGGCGGTGCGTATAAAAGAACGGACAATGAGAAGGAATCTGTAGTGATTCATACCTTTTTTAATATAGAATATTTTTTAGCCGCCGGACTATAGTCCGGCGGTTTTGTACTGGTATGTATAACATATATTATGGAATATTTCCTTTTCTAAGCAATGTATAGAAATAAAGCTGTTTTTTATTCGAAAATTGCAAGTGCAAGTTGAACACATCCGTGTAAAAGTTTAATAGAGTC
>JAJQDY010000070.1 GCA_021201965.1 Phascolarctobacterium sp. | reverse complement strand
AGCTGGACTCTATTAAACTTTTACACGGATGTGTTCAACTTGCACTTGCAATTTCGAAATAATTCCGTGATATAATATTCTAAATAAACTCATTAAGCAGGAAGGAAATGACGATGGCGGTAAAAATGATTATCTGGTCTACTGAAGATGAGACACGAATGGGACTGATAGAAAACAATCTGTTAATTGAATATGTGGTGGAACGCACAGGAGAAGAACATCTGGTGGGCAGTGTTTTTAAAGGGCGTGTCTGCAATGTGATACAGGGTATTCAGGCAGCTTTTGTGGATATAGGACTCGAGCAGAATGCATTTCTTTATTTAGGCGATAATACTGATATTACTGAAGGGCAAAGCGTGTTGGTTCAAATATCTAAGGATGTGCGCAGTCTTAAAGGGCCTATGGCAACTCGTAATATTACTCTGCAAGGCAAATATACGGTGCTATTGCCTAATGCTTTTTATATCGGCGTATCCCGGAAGATTATGGATAAAGAGGAGCGAGAGCGCCTTATTAGTATATGCGAAAGCGTAGATCATTCAGGACATGGCGTTATTGTGCGCACTGCCGCGGAAGGTGTAAGTAAAGAAATTCTAGTCGAAGATATTGAAGCGCTTGCTGAAGAATGGAGAGTATTGTGTGCTAGCGAGAAAATGCTGAAAGCACCGGCTTTATTACGCCGCGAGTTAGATTTGCCCATACGTATGGTACGCGACTATTTAAGTTATGATTTAGAAGAAATAGTAATTGATGATAATACCGTCTATAGAAGGATAAAAGAGCTGCTTGAGACATCAAATCGAGGGAAAGATATGAAACTTATTCCATATAAGGGAAGCGAAGATACTTTTACATGTTTTGGGTGTTCTCCTGAAATAGATTCTATTTCGGAAAGAAAGATAACATTGGCAAACGGCGGCTAGCTTGTTATAGATTCCACAGAAGCTATGACAGTTATTGATGTAAATAGCGGCAAATTTGTTGGTAGAGAAAGTTTAGAGGAGATAATTACGGAAATAAATCGCCAGGCAGCAGTTGAGATTGCAAGACAACTGCGTCTTCGCGATATAGGCGGTATAATTGTGGTCGATTTTATTGATATGCATTCTGATAGACATAAGGAAGAAATTTTAAATATTATGGAACAGGCTTTTGTTGGGGACAGGATAAATCCTAAGGTACATGACATTACAGTGCTTAATCTTGTTGAGATTACCAGAAAAAAATCTTGGCAAAACCTGTCTTCAGTTCTTTATGCACAATGTCCTGTATGTGATGGCAGTGGAAGGATAGAAAGTAAGGAGACATTGGCGTTAAAAATTAAATGCCAGTCACGAGAATTCTTAAAAAAACGGGGAAGTTCAAAAAGCGTGCTCATAGAAGCCAATCCTTGGATAGCAAAATGGCTACGATTGAAAGAAATAAAGCATTGGGAGAAGCAATTAGATTGTTCTATCGAGATTAAAGCTGTTGCAGGACTTAATGTAGGAACTTTTACAATCGTTGATAATAGTTGACAAATAAATTCAAAAAGGATAAAATATTTCAGCATGGACTTTGTTTTAGTCTGTCCCCAACCGCGCAAAGAGGTTTAGTAAACTCTGAAAAGAGTACCGTATTTGGCGAGTTTTTTATAAGGGAGGTGCAATAATAGATGTACGCAATTATAAAAACCGGCGGCAAGCAGTATCGCGTAAGTGAAGGAGAACGTTTGCAGGTTGAGAAACTGCCTGCAGAAGTTGGTGATGAAGTTGTATTTGAAGAAGTATTGAGTGTTGTAAATGATGCTGATGTAAAAATTGGCAGACCGGTTATTGAAGGTGCGAAGGTTGTAGCCAAGGTCATTGAGCATGGCAAAGGGGCTAAAATACTGGTTTTCAAGTACAAGGCTAAATCCAACTACCGTAAACGTCAAGGGCATCGGCAACCGTTTACGACTGTTGAAATTTCTAGAATTGAAGCCTGACTTCTATGATTATCATAGATTTATTCAAAAGTTATAACGAAATGATTACAGGTTATAAGGTAAGCGGTCATGCAGAAGCTTCTGAAGTAGAAGAATATACCATGATATGTAATTCTATTTCTGTACTTACTCAAACACCTGTAATCGGACTTGAAAGGCATTTAAGAAGGAAGCCATCCTACAGGGTAAATGAGGAAAACGGTGTTTTAGAAGTGGCACTAATAGATGTCCCAGATGATTTAACACAAACTCTTTTTATGACCATGGTTTATGGACTTAATGATTTAGCGAAGAAATATCCACAGTATATTCGTATCCGAAAACACAGGAGGTGAAAAAATGTTTAAGCTTATTTTGCAGTTGCATGCACATAAAAAGGGCACGGGTAGTTCTCATAATGGGCGTGATTCCAACGCTCATCGTATGGGGACTAAAGCCCATGAAAGTCAGTTGGTTACCGCAGGCAGTATAATTGTTCGCCAACGTGGCACTAGATTCCATCCAGGAAATAATGTTGGTATTGGGAAAGATTATACCATTTATGCTACGGTGGAAGGTCGGGTTAAGTTCGAACGTAAAGGACGAGATAGGCGTCAGATCAGTGTTTATCCGGTTGACGAAACGGCGATTTGATTTTAAAAGCCCTGCACAAAGTGCAGGGCTTTTGCATATTTATTTGAAATTGAAAAAAAGAAGGTATTACAGTGCATCATATAGCCTGTTTTGGAGACTCCCTTATTCAAGGATTTCCTTTTGGTGAGCAGTATTCCTGGATTGCCACTGTTGAGGTAATAGGGAAAATAAGAATGTTAAATTACGGGGAATGCGGCGCTTGCTGCGATGATATTTTTGAACGGCTACGTAATAGTTTGTTGCCTGACTATGTTCGCTATATTATTTTTTTAGGCGGGGCAAATGATATTTTGCAATTAAGGCCACAAAATGTTATCATAAAGGATTTAAAAAAGGTTTTATCATGGTGCAGTGAACGAAAGTTGAATCTTTGCATCGTACTGCCTTTTATAAGTGCTGACAAATATTTGAATATTCGCTTGAAGGATTTAAAAGAATCAATAAAAAAAGAGTCGGGGCGGGCTTTCCTGCTTGATGTACAACCAGCTATCGGTATGAATGAATCGGACATCAGAAAGGCATATCTTGACGGTGTACACCCTACAGTGGAAACTTACAGGGCAATTGGGGCTTATGTTGTTCCCTTTTTAAAAGAATGGCTGGAAAGTACAAGGGAGTTTTGTTGATGTCATTTGGTTGCATGATGTTCTAAAATGTTTATGTAATATATTTTGTGAAAAATGTGAAAAATTAAAAAAAATAGCTATATATAGTGTTGCATACTATTGACAGATGGAATATATTGTGGTAAATTCTATTTGTAATCTCAACTTTCATATTGAGAAAACATGGTTTTGTTTACATATTTATAAATATGGAAAGAATTTATTTGAAATGCAGAAATTAAGACAAGGAGTGCGGTATTTATGAAAGTTATTAAGCGTGACGGAACTACAGTAGATTTCGATAGAAGCAAAATTGTTGTTGCCATTCAGAAAGCTAACGCTGCAGTGGAGGTAGAGGATAGGATTGATGAAGATGGTATTCAGGATATTGCCAGACAGGTACAGGAAAAGAACAGGAAACGTCTGCTTGTTGAGGATATACAGGATATAGTTGAACATAGTCTTATGGAAGCGGGTAGGTTCGAACTGGCTAAACAGTATATAATCTACCGCTATCAGCGTGCACTGGTACGTAAGGCTAATACTACGGATGAGTCCATCCTCTCTCTAATCCGTAATAGTAATAAAGACGTAATAGAAGAAAATTCTAATAAAAATGCAACTATGGCAGCTACTCAGCGTGATTTAATTGCGGGCGAAGTTTCTAAAGATCTTACAAAGCGGTTAATTCTGCCGGAAAAAATTTCCGAAGCCCATGAGGAGGGAGTATTGCATTTTCATGATGCGGATTATTTTATTCAGCCGATTTTTAACTGTTGTCTGATTAATATTAAGGACATGTTAGATAACGGTACGGTTATGAATGGGAAAATGATTGAAAGTCCAAAAAGTTTTCAGGTAGCCTGCACTGTTATGACCCAGATTATAGCTTCTGTTGCTTCTAGTCAATATGGGGGACAGTCTGTTGATATTTGTCATTTGGGAAAATATCTGCGGCGTAGCTATGAAAAGTTTAAACGAAATATTCAGGAAAGCAGCGGAGGCAATCTTGACGAGGAAACATTGGAAAAACTTGTGCAGGAACGTCTGCGCTATGAACTGCAGAGTGGGGTTCAGACAATTCAGTACCAAATTAATACTTTGATGACTACAAATGGGCAGTCGCCTTTTGTGACCCTATTCTTAAACCTGCGTGAAGATGACGAATATCTGAAAGAAAATGCAATGATTATTGAAGAGATTCTGTGTCAGCGTTTGGAAGGAATAAAAAATGACAAAGGTGTTTATGTAACTCCGGCTTTTCCAAAACTGGTTTATGTACTTGATGAGTGTAATTGCTTGAAAGGCGGTAAGTATGATTACCTTACTCGTTTAGCTGTAAAATGTAGTGCTAAACGTATGTATCCTGATTACATAAGTGCTAAGAAGATGCGTGAGAATTATCAGGGTAATGTTTTTACGCCTATGGGTTGCCGTAGCTTTTTGGCTCCATGGAAAGATGAAAACGGTGAATATAAATTTGAAGGACGATTTAATCAAGGAGTAGTTTCCCTGAATCTTCCTCAAATTGGTATTTTATCAGGCGGAGACGAGAAGAAATTTTGGGAACTTTTAGATGAAAGGCTGGAACTTTGTTATGAAGCGTTGATGTGCCGGCATAATGCGCTTAAGGGAATTCGCAGTGATGTGAGTCCGGTTCATTGGCAGTACGGCGCCATTGCTCGTTTAGACAATGGTGAAGTAATTGATAAATACCTTGAGAACGGCTATTCTTCAATTTCTTTGGGGTACATCGGATTGTACGAAATGACTAAAGCAGTAAAAGGAGTAAGCCATACTACTAAGGAAGGCGAAGAATTTGCCGTTCGGGTCATGGAGTATCTGCGTGGAGCATGCGAAAAATGGAAGTCTGCTACTGGCATTGGATTTGCTTTGTATGGTACTCCTGCTGAAAGTCTTTGCTATCGCTTTGCCCGTATAGACAAAGAACGTTTCGGTAGCATTCCAGATATCACTGATAAAGGGTACTATACCAATTCCTATCATGTGGATGTGCGTGAAAATATTGATGCTTTTAAGAAATTTAAATTTGAAAGCCAATTCCAAAGCATCTCTTCAGGTGGGGCTATTTCTTATGTGGAAATTCCTAATATGCGCCATAATACGGAAGCCATAGAGGCAGTAGTACGCTTTATCTATGATAATATCCAATACGCAGAATTCAATACCAAATCCGATTATTGCCATGTTTGCGGGTTTGACGGCGAGATTATCATTAATGATGACAATGAGTGGGAATGCCCTGTATGCGGGAATAAAGATCATGGAAAAATGAATGTTACTCGTCGTACCTGCGGCTATCTTGGAGAAAACTTCTGGAATGTCGGAAAAACAAAAGAAATTAAAGCTCGCATGCTTCATCTATAATAGGTGAGCATTCATTATGAATTATGCGGCTATCAAGAAAATTGATGTAGCCAACGGTCCAGGAGTTCGAGTATCTCTATTTGTTAGCGGATGTACCCATCATTGTAAGGGATGCTTCAATCCTGAAACTTGGGATTTTAAGTACGGCAATAACTTTACCACCGAAGTAGAGGATGAAATTTTAGAGGCTTTGAAACCGGATTATATCAAAGGACTGTCGATTCTTGGCGGCGAACCCTTTGAACCGGTAAATCAGAAAGGGCTTCTGCCTCTTTTGCGGCGCTATAAGGAGCAATATCCCGGAAAAACCATTTGGTGTTATACTGGATATGATTTTGAGAAAGATATTCTTACCGGGCGTCTTGGACCTTGGGAAATTACTGAGGAAATGCTTTCCTATATTGATATTCTAGTGGACGGTGAATTTGTTATCGAAAAGAAAAATCCCAATCTTCGGTTCCGCGGTAGTGAAAACCAGCTGGTAATACGAGTAGCAGATTCGCTAAGCCAAGATAAATTAGTTCGATGGGATGATATGGAAGGATTATTGCCTGATATAAAAAATAAATCTAGGAGAACCAATAATGATATTAGAAAAGAGGGCGCTTTGCGTTAGTGAAGCGCCCTCTTAGATTTATGCGTAGAAATTTATTGTTTCAAAAATTACCAGCGTCTTGATGCTCCACCACCGCCACCGCTGCCGCCGTAACCGCCACCGCGTGGGCCGCCGCCACCACGGAGTATGGTAAAAATGAGCATCTGCGTCATAATACCTCCCAAAAATAAGTTATCTATGATAAGTAACACCACAATGCCGATACCTATAAGAAGTTTAAACCAAAGAGGATAAGACTCAACATTATCACCATAGCCAGTTCGGGCTCCGCCACTGTATGACGTGCCTTTAAGTTCAACGCCTGCACTTTTAGCTATAATGGAAGCCGTCGTGACATAACCCTGGATAATACCCTGTCTGTAAGCGCCTTGCCTGAAAAAGGGGAGCATGACCTGGTCTTGAATGCGTCCGGCTAGGGCATCATTGAGAACTCCTTCTAGACCATAACCTACTTCAATACGTGATTGTCTGTCTTTCATAGCAATCAGTATTAAGACACCGCTGTTGGTAGTTTTATCGCCAATACCCCATTTGCGCAGTACAGCCAGAGCATATTCATCTATCGGTTCTCCGTTTAAGGAAGGTATGGTGAGTACAGCAAGCTGTGCATGAGTCTTATTATCTAGATCCTGTCCTATACTTAAAATTTGGTGCTTGTCAGTAGCTGTAAGTACGTTGGCATAATCCTGTACATAAATACCGTCAGCCGCTGAAGGCTTTGGAGGTATAGCAGAAGGACCTATTGCTGAAGCACAAGGGATAAAGATTACTTGTAGAAATAGTAAAAAATAAAAAAGCCAACGTTTCATTTAATACGCTTCCTTGGGATCAGAACTTTACCTGAGGAACTTGCTGTGCTGCCTCATCAGCTTTGAAGTAATCTTTTTCGTGGAATCCCATCATTCCGGCATAGAGGGATGTGGGTAAAGATTTCACTTTGGCATTAAATGACTGCACAGTATTATTATAATCCCGGCGAGCTACGGAAATGCGATTTTCAGTGCCTGCAAGTTCATCCTGGAGTTGGCTGAAATTGGAACTTGATTTCAACTCGGGATAATTTTCAGCGACCATCAGCAAACGGGATAAAGCACTGTCCATCTGGCTATTGGCTTCACTGGTTTCAGCAACACTTTTTGCCCCTCCTAGTTTGGCTCTGGCATCAGCTACAGCTTGAAAAACCTCAGTTTCGTGGGAGGCGAAACCTTTAACAGTATTGACCAGATTAGGAATGAGATCATTTCTGCGTTGCAGCTGGTTTTCTACCTGAGCCCATTTGCCATTTACATTTTCGTTCATACTTACCATGCTATTGTAATCACTGAATAACATTCCACCTACAATAACGACAATAGCGATAAGAATCATTAAGGATTTACCCATAGTTTATAACCTCCATAGTTTTGGCCGATTGTAAAATGAAGTTGAACAGTTAAAAAATTCACAGCGATTGAATCCGTGGTAGAATAGAGTTCACACACAAAACCCTATCGAGGAGGACAATCACTATGGACTACCCACATTCTATCA
>JAJQDY010000064.1 GCA_021201965.1 Phascolarctobacterium sp. | reverse complement strand
GGACTCTATTAAACTTTTACACGGATGTGTTCAACTTGCACTTGCAATTTTCGACCTTAAAAAAGTATGCAAAAAATAGCATCCAGCTAGAAGAGCGCCGCAAATGGCAAGGAGAAAAAGGAATTTTATTTTATTCATATTTTATTCCCTTCCTTTCTGCAGATACTTTTTTACTGCAGCCATCAGAGCTGTTTTTTCATTGGGCAAATTTCCTGATTGAACTCTTTCTAAAAGCAGAATCATATATTGATGTATTTTGGATTCTGGAAGAAGTTCCAGCAAATCATGGCCGCTAATATTTAAATCACTTATAGCAACAGGCATTTTTGTGCGGGCAATTTCTGTAACCTGTTTTCCAAGTTCCTTCCCTGCCTGCATAAGACTACTGTTTTCACCAGCGTTAGTTGCACCCATGTCGGCTAAAAAGACTTCTACCAGATTATTGTAGGCTGTAGCCATTTCCATGGAATTTGAAAAATTACCACTTAAGGCTTCTGCGCGAATCCAATGAAACAGAGCCTTTTCGCCTGTAGCTAGCATGGGAGCAAAGCGCATGTGGCTCGCGACTAGCCAAACTACTTTCCTGATAAAATTTTTCTGATATCCAAGGCGGTTTAGAATAGTTTCCGCCATAAGCGCACTTTGAGATTCATGACCGTGATCAGAGGGCTGTCCTTCTTTATTGAACTTACGGATTTCAGGGAGGCCTTTACCAATATCGTGAAGCAGCAAGGCCCAGCGGATGGCCAGATCCTTTGGGGAGTTATCAACAGCAGTTAAAGTATGTTCCCATACATTATACTTATGGAAACGGGGATTTTGCCGTAATCCCTCGAGATGGCACAGTTCAGGCAGAATAGGGATCTGGGTGCTAATCCCGTTATTGCGGCGGCGGCAAAAAGCCTCAGCAAGACCTGTTGCAAGAAACAGCATAAGTCCCCGCCCCGCAAAGGAAGAAAGAAGAAGTTTATCCAGTTCTCTGCGCACTCTTTCAAGGGAGAGACTGGCGCAGCGTTCTACGGGGAAGACATAGTTTCGTGGGAGATAATAAGGAGTACCCGGTTCACCAAATGAGGGAAACAGCCTGGTATCCTGCACATAGGTAAACCCTAACTGGGCAACAAAGCGGCAGGCACGAAACATTCTTAGTGCATCTTCCTCATAACGCTTCTGGGCACAGCCGACGGTACGCAGGAGTCTTTTTTTTAGGTCTGCCTGGCCGTCATAAAAATCGTAAAGTCTGCCGGTAATATCAATGGCCATGGCGTTAACAGTGAAATCACGGCGGTTACAGTCCTCCTGCAGGGTTTCACAGTACCATACCTGCTCCGGCCTGTGTGCATCACTGCCATAACTTTCACCGCGGAAAGTAGTTATTTCAACGTTTGTCTTCTCAATAATGGCATTTACACAACCAAAATTACGTCCCAAATTATCCACTGTTTTCCAGTTCTTACGATGGCATATTTCAATGATATTTTCTGGCTTGGCATTAGTTGCAATATCAAAATCTCCAGGTTTTATGCCGAGCAGCAGATCGCGGACTGATCCGCCAACCACATATGCTTCGAAGCCTTCGTTTGTTAAGGATCGCATTATTTTTTTTATGTAAACAGGGAATTTATTATCCATATCCGCCTCGCAAAGATTAGGATTTAATCAGCCGTTAAGTCTTATAACTAATTTTAACATAAGAAAATGAGCCTTAGCAATGCGTACATTAATGAAGTGGCGATATCTTAGGCAGTATTTATGTTTGCCCTATGGTGGAAAATCTTAAATAACCATATGAAGGTAGGGCTTGGAACAAAAAAATACAGGTAAAGCCTGTATTTTTTTGTTATAGTGTCAATGAAATGGATATTTTATATTAAAAGTTCTTGAGCAATCAGACATCCCATTTCAGATGTGGATACTTTAGTGAGACCTTCTTTATACAGATCTGAAGTACGATAACCCTGGTCCATAACGCAAATTATAGCTGCTTCAATAGCATTTGCAGGATCGATTAAATCAAAGGAGTAACGTAGCATCATGGCAACACTTAGGATTGTAGCGAGAGGATTGGCAATTCCCTGGCCTGCGATATCTGGCGCACTGCCATGTATTGGCTCATATAAACCTGTTCCATCGCCTAAACTTGCACTTGGAAGGAGGCCTATACTGCCTGCAATAGTGCTGGCCTCATCGCTTAAAATATCACCAAACATATTGTTGGTTAAGATGACATCAAATTGTCTGGGGTTTAAAACCAGCTGCATTGCACAGTTATCTACGTACAGATTAGTAAGCTCTATATCAGGATAGTTTTTTGACTGCATTTCCGACACGATTTTACGCCACATTCGGCTGGTGCCAAGGACGTTGGATTTATCAACGCTGGTTACTTTGCCGCGACGTTTTCTTGCCACTTCGAAAGCAAATTTTGCAATGCGCTCAATTTCAGGTCTGGTATAAAGTTCCACATCGCTGGCTTCTTCTATGCCCTGAGCGTTTAAATGTGCTTCGTTGTGTTCGCCAAAGTAAATACCGCCTGTAAGTTCGCGGACAATCAAGAGATCAGCACCTTCAGCTATCTCAGTTTTAAGAGGAGAAAGGTATGCAGTGAATTTGGAAACGACCATAGGACGCAGATTACAATAAAGTCCTAATGCTTTGCGAATGCCGAGCAGGCCTTTTTCTGGACGAACCTCGGGAGCAACATTATCCCATTTAGGTCCTCCTACAGCACCTAGAAGCACTGCGTCAGCAGCTTTGGCGGAAACAACTGTTGCTTCTGGCATAGGCACGCCTGTAGCATCAATGGCACAGCCACCAAGGAGTTGTTTGTCATATGTAACATCGAAACCGAACTTTTTAGCCGTTGCATTTAAAACTGCGATGGCTGCGTCTACTATTTCAGGGCCGATACCATCTCCTGGAAGTAAAGTGATTTTCATTATTCATTAGCTCCTTTGGCATAATTAATTAATCCTCCACAGTCAGAGATTTTCTGTATAAATTCCGGCGGAGGTTTTGTATTGATAGTAATGCCTTTATTTAAAATCTTAATTTCACCTTTTTCCATATCCACATCAATCTCATCACCAGCTTCGATTTTTTCCACATCACTGCCTATTTCAAGGACGGGCAGCCCGATATTTATTGCATTGCGGTAAAAAATACGGGCAAAGCTGTCAGCTATGATGCATTTAATGCCTTTTACTTTAATAACTATAGGGGCATGCTCGCGGCTGGAACCGCAGCCGAAGTTTTTGCCAGCCACAATATAATCGCCTGGCTGCACATTAGCTGCGAAGTTGACTTCCAGGTTTTCTTTGGAATCTTCCATGGCATGCTCTGCTAATTCATTAAAGTCAGCAATATTCAGGTATCTTGCAGGTATTATTACATCCGTGTCAACGTGATCTTTATAGCGCCATACTTTACTCATTTCATTACCTCCTCAGGGCTTGTTATATAGCCGGTAACTGCACTTGCAGCAGCAGTATAGGGGCTGGCGAGATAAACTTCACTGTCAACATGTCCCATGCGGCCGCGGAAATTACGGTTGGTGGTAGAAACTGCCTTTTCACCTGCAGCGAGAATGCCCATATGCCCGCCCATGCATGGGCCGCATGTGGGGGTAGATACCGCCGCACCGGCATCAATAAAGATATCAATATATCCGAGTTTCATGGCTTCTTTATAAACCTCTTGAGTGGCTGGGATAACTATCATTCGCACATGGTCGCAAACTTTGCGTCCTTTCATGATTTCAGCGGCCTGCGCTAAGTCATCAAGACGCCCGTTGGTACATGAACCGACTATTACCTGGTCAATCTTAATATCTTTGCCTTCTGCTGCAGGATTGGTGTTTTCCGGCAGATGCGGATAGGCAACGACAGGAACCAGTTTATTTAATTCGATTACAATTTCACGGGAATATTTAGCGTCACTGTCTGCTGTTACTTCCTGCCAGGGTCTGTTCACGCAGCCTTTCAGGAAGGATCTTGTCTTTTCATCAACTGGGAAAATAGCGTTTTTCCCGCCTGCTTCAATGGCCATATTGCAGATTGTAAAACGGTCGGACATGGAAAGCTGACCTACACCGTCACCTGCGAATTCGAGAGACTGATAACGGGCACCATCAACGCCAATCATACCAATTAAATATAAAATTATATCCTTGCCTTTAACAAATCTGGGAAGGGTTCCTGTTAATGCCACTTTAATAGACTGAGGCACTTTAAACCATGTGGTTCCGCTGGCCATGGATGCTCCGATGTCGGTTTGCCCCATGCCGGTACTCATAGCGTTTAATGCCCCATAGGTGCAGGTATGGGAGTCGGCTCCGATAATAATTTCCCCGGGAGCGACAAGTCCTTTATCTGGCAAGATGGCATGTTCAATACCCATACGTCCTATTTCAAAATAATTAGAAATCTGATGCTTATGCGCAAAGTCACGCATGCGTTTGCACATTGCAGCCGACTTAATATCTTTGCAGGGAGAAAAATGGTCTGGGATTAGGGCAATTTTGTCCTTATCAAAAATAGGGCGTCCAATTTTTTCGAATTCCGTAATAGCTGGTGGGCCGGTAATATCATTTGCCATAACCAGATCCACTTTCGAAATAAGAAGATCACCTGCATTTACCGCATTTTTTCCTGCATGATTGGCAATAATTTTTTCTGTCATTGTCATTCCCATAATCTGATGCCTCCAATGTTCTAATGATTTCAATAACATAAAGCAACAATATAGCGCCCCTATCTGCGGCTTGCAGATAGGGGCGAAAATCGCGGTACCACCCTAAAATTTTTCTTCATTCTTCCCGAATAGCTAGTTCGGCGATATAACGCTATCTATGCGTCCGCCCCTAGCAGAATTTTCAGGACGGCTGTTTACGGGTGAGCTTCTTCGCAGGATTTGCAGCAGCTTACACCTGACGCTACTTCTCTAAAATCAAAACCTGAAAACCTTCCCGATCATAATATTTGGTGAATAGTAAATTTTGCTAACAATTTGATATGTTCTCTACATTATGTCAGCAAAATTAAAGTTTGTCAAGCAATGCTTTGTATATGAATATCCGAAAATTTAATTGGTAGTATTTTTTTATCCGCAATGACCACAGGCACTTGTCGGATATTTGATACATTTTACGGAAGTTTTTACACTTAGAGATAGAGATTTTTTAGCGGTAGGGTATTGAATAGAATGGCGGAAACAGGCTATAATAAAATAAATGAATGTGACTAAAATTAGAAGCATAGGAGAAAAAATGTTTTTTGACAGAGCAAGAATTTATGTGGAATCTGGTAACGGAGGTGACGGCATGAGCAGTTTCCGCCGGGAAAAGTTTGTGGAAAAGGGCGGTCCGAATGGAGGTAATGGCGGCTGCGGTGGAGATGTTGTACTTATTGCTGATGAAAATCTAAATACCTTGATAGATTTCCGCTATAAGAGAAAATATATAGCTGGACGTGGTGAATCTGGAGGCGCAAAGAACTGCACTGGCGCGCATGGAGAAACGGTATATGTGAAAGTACCTACGGGAACATTAGTGCGTGATGATGATACTGGGGCACTGCTTGTAGATTTAATTGAAGATGGACAGGAATATGTGGTTGCCAAGGGAGGTCGCGGTGGTAAGGGAAATGCTTGCTATGCAACCAGTGTAAACCGTGCACCCATTTTTGCCGAAAAGGGCGAACCTGGTGAAAGCCGTTGGCTGAGACTTGAACTGAAGCTGCTTGCGGATGTGGGTCTTGTGGGATATCCAAGCGTAGGAAAATCAAGTATTATAGCTCAGGTAAGTGCTGCACGACCTGAAATTGCAGCTTATCATTTCACCACTTTGACACCGGTGCTGGGTGTTGTTCGCATTGATGAGGAGCATAGTTTTGTATTGGCTGATATTCCTGGACTTATTGAAGGGGCCCATGAGAGAGTAGGTTTGGGACATGATTTCTTGCGTCATATAGAGCGTACAAAAGTGCTTTTACATATCGTGGATGTGGCAGCTGTAGATGGGCGTAATCCGATTAAGGATTTTGAGGATATCAATGCCGAATTGGCAGAATATAGCAATCGCCTGGCCAGTCGATTACAACTTGTGGTGGCTAATAAAATGGATCTGCCAGAAGCACGCGCAAACTATGAGCGGTTGAAAAAATGCGTAGAGGAAAAGGGTTATGAAATTACTGCGGTTTCTGCGGCAATTGGCGAAGGTCTGCAGGAACTTATGTATAAAGCCTACGAACTGTTGAGGCGATATGAACCGGAAGATGATGAAGAGGACCTCACCCGTGTAGATGAAATTGACCCTGATAGTTTTGAGATTGTAGCTGGAACTGATACCGACTACGAGGTAAGGGGTAAAAATATTGAACGCTTGGTAGCCATGACTAATTTTGATAATAGTGAGGCATTGCATCGTTTTCAGCTTATTTGGCGTCGCCTTGGGATTGATGAAGCTTTAAGGGAAAAGGGTGCGCAGGAAGGCGAAAGCGTACGTATCCGCGACATGGTTTTTGAGTATAAAAATAATGAATAAAAAGCAGTATTGCTGATGCGGGGATTTGTGAATATGACTTCTGAAAGAAAAAATTTAAAAATAGCTAAAAGGATTGTGGTAAAAGTAGGCACAAGTACTATTACCCATAAAAATGGAAAGATGAATTTCAGCCAAATCGACAGACTCGCCAGAGAGATTTCTGATCTGCAGAACCAGGGGCGGGAAATGATTTTGGTAACATCCGGTGCTGTTGCTGTAGGTGTGGATAGGCTTGGATTAAAGGAAAAACCAGGTACTATTCCTGGTAAACAGGCCGCTGCGGCTGTGGGGCAGGGAGTATTGATGCATACTTATGAAAAATTTTTCGCAGAATATGGACAGATAGTAGCTCAGGTGCTGCTTACGAAAACGGAATCGCTTGATCGTCACCGTTATACTAATTCGCGCAATACCTTTATGGAACTCTTAAAACAGAGGGTTATTCCCATTGTTAATGAGAATGATGTAGTTGCATTAGATGAGCTGAAAATCGGCGATAATGATAATATGTCAGCACTAGTCGCAGGGATTATTGATGTTGATCTGGTCATTATTTTATCAGATGTGGATGGTCTCTATACGGCAAATCCGCGGACGGATCCTAATGCAAAACTTATGCATGAAGTATATGAAATCACACCGGATATTGAAGCTTTTGCTGGCGGCGCCGGTTCACAATGCGGAACTGGCGGAATGACTACAAAACTGCAGGCTGCCAAAGCTGCTACAAATAGTGGTATAAATTTGGTAATAGCGAGTGGCACAGAAAATGGTGCCATTCCCAATATTTTAAATGGAGAAGAAATAGGGACTTTGTTTGTAAGTAGGGAAAACAGGCTGCAGTTTCGTAAACGCTGGCTGGCTTTCGGGGCTCGTATTAAAGGCAGTATTATCATAGATGCCGGTTGTGTCAGGGCGTTGCATAAAGCTGGAGGATGCAGCATTCTGCCTGCAGGAATAGCAGACGTTAATGGAGATTTCGAAACAGGAAGTACGGTGAGTGTAAAAGACGGTTCAGGGCATGAATTAGCCCGCGGGCTTGTACACTATAGTTCTGATGAACTGGAAAAGATTAAAGGATGCAAATCAGCGGATATCGAAAAGTTGCTGGGGCACAAAAATTATGATGAAGTAATACATAGGGACGATCTTGTTATTTTGTGAAGGTGATAAAATGCCTACTTATAAATTAGTAATGGATAAAGTGCTGGAGGCAAAAAAAGCGTCTAGAGAGCTTGCAAATGCAGGTACTATCTTAAAAAACCGGGCACTGCTTGCTATGGCAAAAGCATTAGAGTACGAGCAGGAGAAAATTCTAGCGGCTAATAAAAATGATATGAAAAATGCCGCTAACGTGATGAAATCTTCCATGCTTGACAGACTAAAACTTACAGATGCGCGTATCATGGAAATGGCGGAAGGACTGCGTCAGATTGCTGCTCTGCCTGATCCAATAGGCAATATACTGGACGGCAAGAGGCTGCCAAATGGACTTACGGTAACTAAAATGAGTGTTCCTTTGGGTGTCGTCGGCATTATTTATGAAGCACGGCCTAATGT
>JAJQDY010000055.1 GCA_021201965.1 Phascolarctobacterium sp. | reverse complement strand
ATTTGTGATAGAATGTGGGTAGTCCATAGTGATTGTCCTCCTCGATAGGGTTTTGTGTGTGAACTCTATTCTACCACGGATTCAATAGCTATGGATTTTTTAACTGTTCAATTTCATTTTACAATCGGCCTTAAGTAAAAAACATTTTTTTGATGTATACTAAAAATGGGTGAGAATAGGAATGTTTAAAGATATATGTGCCTCGTTAGGCAGGAAAGTAATGGGCCTCTGCGCCGATGCTGGCAGTATGACCATACTTTTCATCGAAACGATTAAAAGGCTCAAGGATGCGAGCCCTAAAGAGACACTCCGGCAGATGGTGCTTCTCGGCGCTGATTCCCTGCCGATTGTAGTGCTGACGATTCTTTGCACGGGCATGGTATTTTCCGTGCAGACCGCAAAGGAGTTTGTCCGTTTCGGCGCGTCTTCAACAGTCGGGGGAGTAGTTGCTATCGCCATGGGGCGTGAATTGGTGCCGGCACTTACGGGTGTCGTGGTAGCAGGACGCATTGGTGCCGCGATTGCTGCGGAAATAGGCACGATGAAAGTAACGGAGCAGATAGATGCATTTAAGGTTATGGCGGCAAATCCCATAAGCTATCTTGTGGCACCGCGCTTCATAGCAATTGTGCTCATGATGCCCATTCTCGTGGTATTCGCTAATCTGGTCGGCAATGTTGGCGGTTGGGTAGTGGCACACTACTATGCCGGGATAAGCAACTTCAGTTACCAGAATTCCATAAAAACCCTGGCAGAGGTATTTGATGTGGTCGGCGGTATGATTAAAAGTTCCGTTTTCGGTGCAATCATAGCTACTGTCGGTTGCTATCAGGGACTCAATGCACCAAACGGGGCCGAAGGCGTAGGCTTTGCCACAACGGCATCCGTAGTGCTTTCCATAATCCTGATTTTCATTACAAATTATTTCCTGTCCATCGTGCTTTACGTGTGAGGTGAGGGATGGCGGAATCCGTAATTAAAATCCGGAAACTGAAAATAGCTTTTGGCGATAAGGTAGTGCTGGATGAAATTGGCCTTGACCTTTTCGAAGGGGAGACCCTCGCTGTCATCGGGCCTTCAGGTACGGGTAAGAGTACGGTCATAAGGGTGCTGACGGGGCTTCTGCCGCCTACAAGCGGCAGTGTCATAATAAACGGCATGGAGACCAATAATTTCACTGAGGCGGACTGGGATAAGCTGCGGCCGAAAATGGGATTGGTTTTCCAATATTCGGCGCTCTTCGACTTTTTAACCGTCGGCGGCAACGTGGCTTTTGGTCCCAGGCAGCAGAAAAAACCGGAAGATGAAATAAAGAAAAAGGTGGAAACCCTTCTGGAACTGGTAGGGTTGCCGGGCACGGAAGACATGCTGCCGCAGGAGCTGTCAGGCGGCATGAAAAAGAGGATCGGGCTTGCAAGGGCTCTTGCTATGGATCCAAATATTCTCTTCTACGATGAGCCTACATCGGGACTTGATCCGGTAATGACAATGTCAATAAGCAGGCTCATAAGGAAGACCCAGAAACAGCTGGGGGTTTCATCAATACTTGTAAGTCACGACATGGATTCGGTATTTTATGCGGCAGACCGCATAGCGCTGCTGTATAAGGGTAAAATAGTTGAAGTTGCTCCAACTGAGGAAATAAAAAACAGTAAAAATCACTTTGTTGACGCATTTATTAACGGCCGCGAGATGGACGATATAAAAAAGGATGATGGAGATGGCTAGCAGTGAAATAAAAGTAGGTGCGGTAACTTTAGGTGGCGCCGCAATTCTAGCTGGTATCATTACATTTATGGGTGCCTTCAGTGTTGGCAAACATGGATATGATCTGCAAATTGATTATCCTCAGGTCAGCGGGCTTATGACGGGTAATATGGTCCGCTATGCCGGCGTAAAGGTAGGCACGGTTAAGCAGGTTAATGTAGCTCCTGATAAGGTGGAAGTTATCGCAGAAATTGATGACAACATAAAAATTCCCCAGGGTGCTAAATTTTCCATAGGCTCTGACGGGCTTATGGGTGAAAAATTCGTTGATGTCCAGCCGCCAACAAAATTCGACCAGGGCGTCATAAACCCTGGCAGCACGGTACAGGGACGTTCCGGCGGCGGAATGGATGATTTCTTTAACTCAGCAGATGATCTCATGGACAAACTGAACCGCATCGCCACGGCAGTGGATAACGTGCTTGGCGACCAGGAAGTGCAGAAATCCCTCCGCGAAGGGGTCATTACTTCCCGCGACATCAGCAATAACTTAAACATTTTTTCGAAGGTCATGGCGGATGCCGCAGTTGACAACCAGAGGGATTTTGCCATAATGATCGGGCAGATAGTCGAGCTCAGCAAGAGGATGAATAATGTTGTAATGCATATGGAAAGCATTATGGAAGGCGCTGACAAAAACGGCGAAACCGGGCGCAACATCGCGAAAATAGCTGAGCATCTTGCCACCACCAGCGAAAGTGTCGAAAACGTCGTGAAGGTCCTCGAAACCTTTGCCACCGGTCATGAGACAGAAAAGGCCTTAAAGGATACGCTCTACCATACAAAAAGTGCGAGTGAAAAGGCAGACAGGATGCTGGGAATCATAAGTGATGCTAAGCTGCATGCCGATGTGGGACGCAGCGTAAAAAGGGGGCCCGGGAAAGCCTGGCGCGGTAATCTCGGAGTAGAGTTTGATCCTACGCCGAACAATTACATCTATACAGGCGTCTACGATATTGGCAATACCAATAAATTTGATTTCATCGCAGGACAGAGGCTGGGAGACGGTTCCGTATCCCTTGGTGCTATGCAGGGTGAGTTCGGAGTGGGCCTGAGTTATGATATAGGAAATGTCTTCCGAATTTATTCGCAGGCATATGATTTTAATGATACAAAAGTGCGTCTAGGCGGTGAAATAAATGTGACAGACAATGTTGCCGTATACGGCGAAAGCATGAATCTGCGCGGCAGCAGGCGCGATACCTATGTTGGCATGCGCAGCCGTTTCTAAAAAAATTGAATTGACTTTTGGGCGAAAAGAAAATATAATTTTGTTGTATTGACTGGAGAGTCAGTCCGAAATGGAGGCAATTAGATGCGCAAAGATAAAGTAAAAAAATTGGCTGTTCTTTCGGCTGCCATAACAGTGTTGCTTTCCCAGCTGGTCTTTGCCGGTGAAGTCTTGGAACTGAATCTGCGGGATGCAATGGAAAGAGCCTTTAATACTAATCCGGCAATTAGCATTGCAGATTATGAAATGGAAAGTGCTAGAGCTGATTATAATGCTGCCCGCCAGAGCAGGGGCATTACGATTGTCGGCGAACATGAAAGTAGCCGCGGAGGCAGTAACCACAGTACATACAGGGTAAGGGATGACGGCACCATAGTCAGGACAAAAGGAATAGGCAGTACCCATTCCAATACCCTTACTGCGTCTCTTCCTATTTTTACTGGCGGCGAGCTGCAGGGTACTATAGAACAGGCCAGGGCCAACTATAAATCCGCCTTAGTGGGAGTGCAGAGATCATATAATGAAATGCGCGCCACCGTTACCAATGCCTATTATGATATGCTGCAGGCTGATAATATGCAGAAACTGCAGGCGGAATCAGTTGAGCAGTTGGCGGACCATTTGAAAAATGTAAATGCCCAGTATGATGTGGGCGTTGTTGCTAAAATAGATGTACTGCGCAGTGAAGTTGAACTTGCTGATGCGCAGCAGTCCCTTATTTCCGCAGAAAACACCTATCAGGTTGCTGAGGCCACGCTGAACAGGATTATGGGACTTCCCATGGATACGACGCTGAAACTGCAGGACAGACTGAACTATGTTCCTTACGATAAGGATATGCAGTACTGTCTCGATTATGCCGCCGAGCACCGACCGGACCTTGAGCAGGCCAGGCAGGTTGTCAAGGCCTATGAAGGTGCACTGAAGACTGCCCGCAGTGGTTATATGCCGAAAATCACAGCCAATGCCAGCCAGGGCTGGTATGACAGCAACTGGCCGGGCGATGAGAACGGCAACTGGAGCGTGGGTGTCGGCGTTACATGGAATATTTTTGATACCGGCGTGACCCGTGCCAAATCACACGGTGCTGAAGCAGATCTTGCAAGGGCTAAGGAAAATTACCGCGATACGACCGATGCCGTTATGCTTGAAGTGCGCAACGATTATCTGAGTCTGCGTGAAGCGGAGAAACGTATCTATACCACGCAGGTTGCACTTGCAGCGGCAGAAGAGGATTTCTATATTGCGAAAGTGCGCTATATGGCAGGTGTCGGCACCAATACCGACGTACTTGATGCGCAGGTTGCCCTAACTACCGTAAAAACCAATTATGTAAAGTCACTTTATGATTATAATATTGCAATTACCGCTCTTGAGACTGCAATTGGCGAGCCTATGGAGTTTCCGCATCCGATAACCGTGGAACCCGGCACCAATGTAACCGTTGAGCCTAAGGGTGAGGATAAGGAGGTTGCGGCTGAAGCAAAATCGGAGAGCGATAAGGCCAAAGGCGAGGATATTGCAGAAGATACTGCCGCTGTCGATGCAAAGGCAGAACAGGCAATTGATAGTGCTGAAAAGACAATTTCCGAAATGCAGTCTGCTATAGATGAGACCAAAACGGAAGAAGTGTGGATAGAGTCTGCGAATAAAGAAGAAACTGCGGAAAACAATGTGGCAGTGGCTCCTTCCAATGCGCTGGAACATGCCGAGACCGATATTGAAAATGCTTCCACGGCAATCACTGAAGAAGTTGACAATGCGAATGCAGGAGATTACGAAGTAGAGGCAGGTGCCCAGACTGTAGGCTCCCTGTAATAATGCGTACACCGAGGACCTGATCCGGATAATACCAGCGTCAGGGCCTTTTTGTTTATAAATGTGAAATTTAAGAAAAACAAGGATTTTCGACATTTCTAGCGAAGATTTACATGGTTACGACGAAATTTCAATCCGGGAGATTATTCATGCCTAAATTCTGGAAAATTCTAGCTGGAATAGCGGCCGCACTGTGCATTCTGTACTTTGGCCTGGTAAAGTTCGTGGTTCCGGGGTATCTTGAGAAAATGATACCTTTCGTGGAAGAACTGTCCCAGGACTATATTACGGGAAGCATCGAGATTGGCGGCATGTCCTGGAACGGCGGGATGCAGGTGGAACTGATCGATGTCATAATAAAGGATGAGGTCGGTGATCATGTAGCCAAGCTTCCCAGGGCCGTGATAAAATTCCGTCCATGGCTGGCACTTACGGCTCCGGCGAGGGCACTCACCGGGATTGAGCTTTTCAGTCCGAAAGTGTACCTTACCATGGATGATGACGGACATTGGAACCTGCAGCATTTCCTACGTGAAACGGAATCCGAGGAAACGCCTTTTTACGGGCTGATCACCGTAACTGAAGGTGAGCTTGAGCTTGGCATGCACTGCGGGACCTGGGATTTTGGCGTCGAAGGCACGGTTGACGGAGGTGCGAATCCGAACTTTGCCGTGGATACTATCCTTAACGGCGGACCGGACATCATAATCATGAAAGGCGTCGTTACGGATAAAGCCACCGGCAACCTGAATATTACCGCAGCCAAGGTAAACCTCGGACCCTATGCTCCCATAGCAAATTACTATGCCCCCCCCCACCTGAGGAATCTTACCGGCATAGTAAGCGGTCTGCATCTTATATGGGAAAATAACGGTGAAAAATACAGCTTTCCGGCGGCGGCAGGCTTTTCCTTACCGAATATGGGTTTAAGTATGAGATGGACGTCTATAGTGACGGGTACATCAGTGCTGAAGACGGCGTCATTTACGTAAGGGAGCTTAATACCATAGTCAATGGGCAGTCGTTCTTCCTCTTCGGCGAAGCGGATTTACTGGAAAGCGATAATGTTTCTGCTAAATGGAAGCTTACTGCGCCTATTCTGCAATGGGATGACTTTGTATTAAAGGACGTTGTCTTCCCCTTCAGGTATTACCAGAACAATATTTGGATGGATGATTCGGAAGTGTCCCACCGCGGCGGCGAAATCAAGGCTCACGTCATTTACGACAGCGCAGAAGGCGTCCTCACAGGTTTTGCGAAAGTAAATAACGTGGACCAGCCCCTGGGCGATGATGACAGTGTCCTCGTAAATGGAACGCTGGGCATTCTCATAAGGAAGGGCGTTAATACAGCCTTTGTATATATTGCTGCCGATACTTTCGGTGCCAAATGGCGTGACATGACGTTCAGCAATTTAAGCATGGACGGGGATTTTGACGGCGAAAAGATAAATATAACCCATATCAGCGCCAGCGCTGATCAGGGCGACATAGCGCTTACAGGCGCCGTCGGTCTTGACGGCAGCCTGAATCTTAACGGACGTATGGCGGAATTTACTATTGACCAGTTCCTCAAGGAAGTGGATGAAAACGGCAAAGGGCTATGCTCCGTTGCATTTCTTGTAGAGGGAAACCGTAAGGGCGCCGGAATATGCAGGAGTACTGCAGTTCCTTAATATGGACGTAGTGCAGCAGAGGATCAGGGAAGCCCATGGGGTTGTACTCTAAAAAGACAACATCCCCACGCTGCGCGACTATAAGGCGCAGATGGACCAGGGCAGCCATGTCATTAATGGCATCATAGATTTAAACAACACGGATAATCCCGTGTTCGACCTGGATATAAAATCAGACCACGTACGCATCGAACCGCTGCTTAAGACGGCCGGGCAGGATCTTGACCTTACCGGCGATATTGACAGCGACATGCATGTGTGGGGAACAATGAACAGCTTCAGTGCCAAGGGTGATTTATGCCTCACCAAGGGTAGTATAGAAGGTTACCTCATAGATAAGGTGAAGGGAAGCTATGACATTGATCCGTCGCACTTGGAAATAAAGAATGTCAAGATTGCCGCGCTGGCCACCCAGGCTGAGCTGAACGGTACCATGTCCATCTACGACAACAGCATTGATTTTGAACTGGATGCCAAGGATCTTGATCTCGACAGGCTCCCCGTATCGGACAAGAATTATGACATAGACGGCTTTGTGAATGCCATGGGAACTTTAAAGGTAACGCTTAACAGGCCGGTCTTTACCGGCGATGTCAGCAGCGATAAAATAATCGCTAATGGCGAGTCGCTGACGAATATATCATGACATGCGGAAGCTGATGGCGGCGCAACCAACAGGGTCGTGGCTTCATTTAAGCAGCCATATTCGCACAGGAGCGGCAGCGGCTGGGTTTTACGGCTGTCCGCAGATGACGTGCGCATCCACAGACTGCATTATAACGATATGCTCTTTGACGCCAATGTGGTAAAGGACGTGCTCTATTTTGACAATTTCCATCTGCTGAAGAAAAAGGGCGTAACGGACAAAGGCAGCATCATAATAGACGGGCAGATCGATTTTGACGGCAGGACTATTGATGTGGGGCTTAATGCGGTGAAGGCAGATCCTATGCTTACCATGGCCTTTGTAAAGGATCCGCCTGAGATAAAAGGTGAAATGAATATTGCGGTCAAGGTGCAGTGACCTTTCGATAACCCGGCTGGCAGCGCAGATGCCGAAATAGTTAACGGCTCTTTTGCAGGGGCACCGATTGATGCCCTTTCCACGAAATTCACACTTGCCGATGACCTGGTTACCTTAACCGAGGCATATATTGTAAAGGATATCTATAGCGTCAAGGCCAGGGGCTTCCTCCAGGTTGATCTTGTGTGCGCCAAAGAAGAGCGCCGCAAGCCGGATGCCCAGATGAGGATTAATGTCGACATGAGTGAGGCCCAGCTCGGTATACTGCCCGCCCTTTTCAAACAGGTTGAATGGGCAATTGGCGAAACGGCCGGCAACATAGTCCTTGCGGGGACTTTGGAAGAACCCTTTACTTTCGGTTCCGTTACCATAAGAGAAGGCTGCATAAAGATAAAGGACGCTGATACAGTTGTAGATAAAATCAATACGGAGCTTGTCTTTGACGGTGACCAGGTGCGTCTGGATGATCTTTCCACGCAGCTCGGCAAGGGCACTATTGCCTTTAATGGTACCTACGGCCTGCGCAGCAGCGAGGACCAAAGCTACATGCTGCATATCGTGGCAAATGATGCGGAACTCGTATCAGACATTCTGACCTGCAGGCTGAACAGCAAACTTACCATAACGACTGAAGGTTACAGGAAGCGTGCCACGGAAACTACGGAAGCGGAAAGTGGCTACCGGCCGAAGATAAGCGGCAATGTAAGGGTGGAAGACGCACTCTTTAATGTTCCTACGGTTCCTGATATGGGGGACGGCGGAACCAATATCGGATTGGATCTTAATATAGAGCTCGGTCCTAAGATTCATTTATTCAATAAATTCTTCTACGACCTGTTGGTAGTAGAAAGTATGCATATAGAAGGCAGCAGCCTTTTCCCGGATATCAGCGGCGATTTGAGCGTGGACCACGGCACGGTTACATATTTGCGCACGCCCTTTAAGCTGAAAGAGGCATCACTTTCCTGGCCGACCAAGAGGACTTTCTTCCCGACGGTAAATATTGAAAGCGAAGCCCGCTTCAGCAGGTACTATATTTACGTGACCATTAAAGGGCCCATTGAAGACATAAACATGAAGCTTACAAGTAATCCGCCACTCGAGCAGAATACCATTATCTGTATGCTGACACTGCAGCGTGCCGATGCAGTCGGAGGGGATGAAATAACCGGTGAAGATATGCAAAACCTCATGGCGGTGGGCCTGCAGATGGCGGTCCTAGGCGACGTTGAGATGATGCTGAAGCAGTCGCGGGGTATTGACCAGTTCCGCATCTACACTGGACAGATAAGGAGCGGTGACGGTTTCGAAACCATGAAGCAGGCAAGCAGCAGTGAACTTAGCACAGATGATAAGAACCATTACAACATGCTGATAAGCAAATACTTTACGTCGCATCTTATGATCGGCTACACGACAAGTTTCAATGGTATTGACAGAAGTATCTTTGGACAGTACGATATTAGTAGGCATATAAATCTTGCATATTCCCGAACCTATGGTTTGACGGATCCGGATGACTGGGTAGAGCTCGAATATAGGATCAGATTCTGACATGGAGGTGTAAAATGCTGCAGAAATACTTAGAAGAACTGCGTAAGACAAAACTTTTGCAGCCTGATGAAGAATACTCCCTGTGGGAGAAGACGAGGGCAGGGGATACCGAGGCGCACAGGAAACTCATGACTTCCTACCAGCCCCTAGTATTTAAAATTGCCATTTCTTTCGCGTTGCCTGAAGCGGAAACCATGGAGCTTATCCAGGAAGGAATGGTAGGACTCCTTGAAGCTGCGGGAAATTACGACAATACGCGCGGCGTGGCCTTCAGTATTTTTGCTTCATACCGCATTAAGGGATGCATGATGGATTTCCTGAAAAAGATTTCTTGGAAGGGGCGGCTCTACCTCGAAGGGGAAACGACATCAGGAGTAATTCTCGGTGATACGCTTGTATCTGCCGATACATCGCCACTTGAAATAGTGGAACAGCAGATGCTGCAGGAAAAAGTGGCACTGGCCATTGAAAGGCTGCCGCAGAAGGAACAGATGGTTTTAACCGGCATTTACCTTGAAGACAAGACGGCAAAAACCTTAGCCGATGCCATTGATATAAGCCCCGGGCATGTGTACCGTTTGCAGAAGCAGGGAGTGCGCAGGGTACGCAGCATGCTTTCAAAATTCATTCACGAACTTAACAAAGAGTAGTCATATAATGGTGATTTTAAAAGTAAACGCAAGATAAGCTGCGTAATGTGGGGAAAATCTCCAAAAAACGGAAAGTCAATAAATCTTAAAAAAGGATTATGTATTTACATCTATTTTTCAGGAAGTAGGTCACGTTATGGAACAGAAACAGGTATCCCAGAGAATCCGTACCGTAAAAAGCAGTCTTGAAAATGCGGAACAGAATTTTCTTGATAATAACGGCATGCGCGGCGAGCTTGATTTAATGCTTGCTGAAGCAGAGCTGAAAAACCTGCGCCGTAAAAGTGACGTCCCATGGAATTGGAACAGACACATGCTGGCGGTCTGCACGGCCATACTTTTAGTCCTGGCAGGGTTCGGCGGCTGGTATTACCACGGCGTTTCGGCACAGCATGCCATGCAGGCAGATGTGACCCAGAGCGTAGTGAAGGCTCAAGCCCGCGCAAAGGAAGCAAGCGGGAAAGAAGTTTATTCCGGAGAAGTGCCTGCCGAGCGCTCCGTCGCAAGACCAGTGATATCAAATGCCGACATGCGCCGGCTGGTACGGTCTGCCAAGACGGAGCTCAGTAAATAAGGGGGACCTGGGATTTGAATAAGAAAAAGCTGTTGCTACTCATATCAGTAGCACTGGCGATTGCCATGCTGCAGGTGCCAGCCTATGCGAAAGACGCTTTCGGCTCGGACCGGTCTGCATCCGATACGATTTCCATCGGTGCAGGTGGAAGGAATCCTTACGTAAGGACCCAGAATGACGAGCTTAGGGCCGAGAAAGCGGCCCAGAAGAAAGCCAAGAAAGAGGCCAAGGAGTTTCAGAAGAAGGCGAAAAAGGCCGCTAAAAACGGTACGCTAATCCCGAACTACTATGAAACTATGGGCGGGGTACCGGCAATTGATGCTTCGGCCCAGCAGCCTGAAGCTGACAGTGCCCCTGTGATTGGGGAAATAAGGCTGCCCAACACCGGCGGGAGCGGGGAAGTAATCCCGGTGGATGCCGGAGAGCCGCCTAAAAGTGAAGAAAGTATTTCCTTAAGTTCAGAAGGTGACGTGATTGCAAAACCGGAACAGGTTGAAGATCCCTTCCTTAAGGAAGAGGAAGAGATGCTCACCAGGGAAATTCCGCTGGAACTGAACCTGCAGCCCTATATAGGGAGGACCATAACGCTGCAGATCTTCAGCGGCAATACAGTCGTAACGGACAACGAAATAAGGAGTGTCCTTAAAACCAAGCCCGGCATGGAATTTACGGAAATGGGTCTCAGTGAGGATTTGAGCGCCATTTATGAAATGGGCTGGTTCTATGATATGCGTCCGGAGTTCCGCCTTGTCCCCGAAGGCGTCGAGGTTAACTACCATGTCATGGAAAACCCCATTTATGAGAGACTGGAAGTAAAAGGCAATACGGTCATCGCACAGGATAAGATAGATAGGCTGTTTGACATGCCTGCAGGCCATACTGCCAATTTAAAGGATATTAATACCAGGGTCCAGAAACTTGAGGAACTGTACCGTGCCGACGGGTATATTTTGGCCCGCGTAAGCGACGTGCACATGGCCCAGGACGGGACATTGAGCATAACCGCAAACGAAAGCATAGTCGAGGATTTCAAGGTTAAGGGCAACAAAAAATGTAAGGATTACGTAATTACCCGTGAAATGCGGCTGAAAAAAGGCGAACCTTTCAATGCGAAACTTGCCCGCCGCAGCATGCAGCGTATCTATAACCTCGGCTTCTTCGAGGACGTTAACGTAAGATTAAATCCTGGACGCGAGGAAAACGGCGTCGAGGTTGAAATATCCGTAGTTGAAATGAATACCGGCACCTTCGGCGTAGGCGCAGGATACAGTGACGCCGACGGGTTCATCGGCATGATCTCCATCGGCGACAAGAACTTCCGCGGCACTGGTGACAGCGTTATGCTCCGCTGGGAGTTTGGCGGCGAGGATGATAAGAACTACGATTTGACATATGTAAAACCCTGGATAGATAAGCATGAAACCCAGGCAAGCATTAACCTATATGATATCACTGCGGAATATGCGGATTACGATATCGGCGGCCACGAAATCGCAAGATATGATAAAAAGCGCAGGGGCCAGGAAATTACCATGAGCTGGAAGACGCATAATGAGTTCATCAGCAACTATCTCACGTTGAAGAACCGTGATGATATTTATGACGGCCAGGCCGACGGCTATAATGGCGATACCAACCAGTACTACGAACCGCAGTTTAATAACAGCAAACACTGGAAGGATTACTATCCCACGGACTACAGGGAACGCCGCAAGGAGAACTTCGGCCGCACCAGGAGCGTAACGATCGGCCGCGTATACGATTCCCGCGACAACCAGTACGATCCGCATGCCGGCAAACGCATAGGCTACAGCGTAGAATGGGCCGGTCTCGGCGGTGACTTTACATTTACCAAACTTACAGCAGACGGGAGATATTATTACCGTGCCGGCAGGAACCAGATCTGGGCGTGGAACCTCGTCGGAGGCTATGCCCACGGCGACATGCCGCTGTCACAGCGCTTCTCCATGGGCGGTAGCGATACGCTGCGTGGCTACGAGGATGACCAGTTCCGTGGCAACAGCCTCTTAAAGGCAACGCTTGAATACCGTTTCCCGCTGGCCAAGAGGGTACAGGGCGGATTCTTTATTGATAACGGCTACGCATGGGATAAACGCCATGAGGACTATTTCGATTTAGGCCTCGTAAAGACGAGCGGCGGTTTCGGCATACGCATCAATTCCCCTCTCGGTCCCATTAAACTTGATTACGGCTACGGCGATGCGGGAGGTAAATTCCATTTCAGCTTTGGCGGACAATTCTGATTTGTGGAGAGAAATATATGAATTTTAAGATTCTTACCATTGCTGCACTGGCACTTATGCCGCTGCAGCAAGCTTTTTCTATGCCGATAGACAGCGTGAGCGTGAATGTCGTTGACATAAGGGGCGACACCAGCGGGCCGCTGCTCAGGAAAATGGGCAGCAGCATGCAGGTGGTTGCCAAGCAGATCCTTGCGGACAAGGACACGGAAATAGTGCGCCTTTCTGAAGTGGACTATACAAGGCTCCTTACGGAAATCGGCGACAGGGTGCTTACCGGCTACGAAATAAGCAATACCTATATGACCCTCGGGCCGACGACTTATATAACCCTTGAAATATACCCCTGGAATAATACCATAGAAAACGTGGACCTTGACATACAGTTTTCCGGCGTGGAGCCTGCGGCAGCAGAGCTTCTTGAAGAGCGGATGCCGCAGCTTAAGAATGACCTGCTCTACACCATAAGGGGAGCATCGGTTGATGCTAGCGACTGGGCGGTAGGCGTCTTAAGAAGGATCGTGAGGGATGAAGTGGAAAATGCCCTCCCTGAATTCAAGGCGGCGGTCGATCTTGTACAGGAAGGCGACAGGACCGTGGTACAGGTTGTCATCTATCCCGTGGGGCAGCTGGTAAGGACCATAAATTACGAACTGAGGTCAGAAGCAATTCCGAACCTCCTTTTAATGAAACTTAAAAACAAATACCGCGTGGAATGTGATAAGCTGCGCGGGCTTCCCGTTGAACACGTGAAACGCAACAGGGATGAAATCACGGGGTCCCTCAGGGCGCAGCTGGAAGACGAGGCGGACGGTAAGCTTTACCGCTTAAAACCTAAGGTCAGCATTACCCCCGGTCCTGACACGGATGTTGAAATCCTTCTCACATCCAATGAGTATAAAATCTGGTTTGAAGGTTACGGCGATGTGGGCAGGGATAAGAACAACCTGTCCGGCAAGGCCCATGTCGGCAGGTTCCTCCTGACCGATCATGAAGTATTCGGCGAGGCGGAAGTCTATTTAAATGACATGGACTGGATATTCGGCCTCGGCTATACATATCACTGGGGCAAGAGCGCCTGGACCTATGCAAGGAGGATCCCAAAGAGCGAAAACGACTGGAAGTTTGAATATTACCTTGGACCCAGATGGCGCCTGCGCACGGAGCATTTTTCCGGCAGCAACAGGAACGAGTACGGCGTGCGCTACCGCATCCATGAATTTCTCAGTGCCGAAGCCGTTTACGGCGGGGACGAATTCTACCTCCGCCTTATAGGGAATTTGTAGGCGGAAAAGTTGAAAGAATGCGCCTATACTGTTATAATATTCTATATATTTCGTAAATATTTTTTTAGATAAAAAAGGAGTCTTTCATTATGATGCAGCAATTGCGCAATCCGAAAAATGTCAAGATGGTTTCCCTCATCGTGGCGGCGATCTTTGTAATCGGCTGCTTTGCTTATTCCATTGACAAGGGAATCTTCAGTGCTTCCAGCGAAGCCGCCATGGAAAGTGCCATAGGTACCATAAATTACCAGGCACTCATAACGCAGAGCCCCGGGGTTGAAAACGTCAGGGAGATCATGCAGGCGGAAATAGAGGTCGCCCAGAACGAGTTCAACGAAAAAAGCCAGGACATGAACGAAGACCAGAAACGCAGCCATTACTCCGAGCTGCAGGAACGTCTAGCTGCCAAGGAGAAGGAGCTGCTTGAGCCCATCCGCGCCAAGACGAAAGAGGAGATCAAAAAAGTGGCCGACAAGAAAGGCCTGTCCGTTGTTGTCGACAAGAAAACGGTAATCTTCGGCGGCGTTGACATTACTGAAGACGTGTTGAAGGCGCTCAGGACAGAAAAATAAACCGTACCGCAGGAGAAGGCTATGAACAGATCGCTGCTTTGGAAAATCATTGTAGGTATATTTGTGGTCTTTGGCTGCTTATTCCTGAATTTCCGCAGTGACAAGATAGCGGTCATTGACTTCGAGAAGGTCGTTGCGGGGCATCCACAGCATAAGCGTCTGGTCCATGGCGAGGCTGTTTATAAGAGTCTGGTGGAAAAACGCCAGGATCAGGAAAACGTGGCTCGCACCCAGATGAGGAACCTCATGAAGCTGTATGAGCTGAGGGATATGAGTGAGAGGAGTTACCTGGAGGCCGATTTCAATACCCGCATGGCTGAACAGCAGGTTATTGAAAACGAAAGGCTGGAGCAGTACTATCACGAAACTGAGGCTGATGCGGAAGAGGTTGTCGGGGAACATAAAAAGGAACTGGAAAACGAGTACCAGCTCAGGATGTTCAATATCCGCATGCAGATGCAGTCCCTGAAACTTACGCCCGAAGAGAAAAGGAATGCGGAGAGGGAACTGCAGTCGGTAAAGGGCGAGCGCGACCAGAGGATGCAGGAAATAGAAAACGTAAAAATGGGCATTATTGCGGAGCGCATGCAGCCGAGGATAGACGAGGCGCATGCAAACCTGCGTGAAGTGGCGGACGGGCTGAACCAGGATATAATGGAGAAGCTCGGCGTTTCGGAAGGCAAATATAATAAAATGATGAACGATGCCCCGAAAGCCATAAAGGAAGCCCTGAACATCATGGACAGGGAAATAGCACGGCAGGAAGAGCGGAACAGGCAGATTCTTGATAAAATGACAGTGGACATTGCGTCCGCCGTGGAAAAGGTTGCCAAAGACAACAGGTGTACGGTGGTCTTTAAGGAATATAAAGTAAACGTCAAGGCTGATGACATAACAGACGATGTCATCGCCATAATGCGGAAAGAAAATAATGAAGAAAATAAGTGAGGTTTTAAAAATGAGAAAAATTGCCGCAGAATTAATGGTTGCCATAGCATTAATGAGCTCAGGCTGCAGCGGGCGCAATGCCGATTTCGGAATAGTTGATATGCGCCAAGTGGAGGAAAGCGCTGCCGTGGTAAAAACTACCAGGGAGGAAGTCACGAAGAAACTGCAGGATCTGGAAGCAGAAATGCGGAGTGCTATGGAAGGCAAAGACGAGGAAGAACAGAAGAAAGTCTTTGAAGAGTACAGCGCCAAAGCCAATTTAATTCAGAGCGAATCCCAGAACAAGCTGAAAGTCAGCCTTGAAACCGGCCTGGCTCAGGTTGCCAAGGAAAAGGACCTGGGTGCCATTTTAATTAAGGAAGCCGTTCCCCACGGAGGAAAAGACGTTACGCAGGACCTCATTGACAAAATGAAATAACAGGGCGGGCGGCTGCATGCACCCGTTTTTTCATGGAGGACAGGATGGAAAAAAGTGTAAAAGAATTAGCTGAATTCCTGCAGGGTACCGTGGAAAACGACAATCCGGCGCTTAAAATAACGGGAGTCAACGGACTTATCGAGGCAGGTCCCAGCGACATATCATTTGCCGTGGCACCTTACGTTGAAAGATGTCATGAAAGCAGGGCGGGAGCCATGGTGCTCTCCGATGGCGATGACGCATCGCTCCTTAAGCGCCCCGTAATCTGCGTAAAGAACCCCAGGGCGGCTTTTGCCGCATTGCTCGGGCTTTTCCGTGCGCCGGAAGAGGTGGAGCGTGTTATAAGCAAGCTTGCTTATGTGGCGCCGACTGCAAAAATAGGGAAAAATGTTGCCATAGAGCCTTTTGCCGTAGTGGAGGAAAACGCCGAGATCGGCGACGGGACCATCATCTACCCCCATGCCTATGTGGGAAAGCGCGTGAAGATGGGCAGAGACTGTATCCTCTATCCCTGTTCCACCGTGCGCGAGAACTGCATAATAGGGAACAGGGTAATCCTCCAGGCAGGCTGCGTCATAGGCGGTGACGGTTTCGGCTTCGTCACGGAAAACGGGAAGCACACGAAAGTACTGCAGACGGGCAACGTCGTCATTGGTGATGATGTCGAGGTCGGCAATAATTCATGTATTGACCGGGCTACCGTCGGCAGCACAATTGTCGGCAGCGGTACGAAAATAGATAACCTCGTCCATTTGGGACATAACGACATACTTGGCGAAAACTGCCTAGTTGTGGCGCATGTCGGCATATCGGGAAGCGTCACCGTCGGCAATAACGTAACCTTTGCGGGACAGGTAGGGACCGTGGGGCACATAACTATCGGCGATAATTGCGTTTTCGGGGGAAGGACTGGCATTACCAACGATATTCCCTCTAATTCCGTCATGGCAGGATTCCCGGCCATTCCACACAAGGAATGGCTGCGTCAGACCGCCAGCATCAAAAAAATCGGCGATCTTATGAAAAGGGTAAAAGAAATAGAGAAAAAATTGGAAAAATAAAATGCTGGCCTATCATCTTATCAAACTGTGCAGTTCATTCCTCTGCATAGCACCGAAATACATAAGGAACCTTGTGGCGTCATTCTTCGGTGGCGTCGCCGTGGCCGTGGTGCCCGAATGGCGCATGAAGATGGCCAAGGCAAACATCATGGAGTGCCTCGGCGTTGACGAACACAGGGCGTACCATATAGCGGATCTCAGCCTTAGGCGCTTCGGACGCATGGTGGTTGAAGTCTTAAGGTTTCCCACCCTGACAAGGGATAATATAAGAAACCTCGTGAGCATCGAAGGAATGGAATACCTGGATGTATGCTACAGGGCAGGCCGTGGCGTCATCATGGCGACCGGGCATTACGGAAACTGGGAACTCCTCGGCGGGACAGTCGCGCTGCACGGTTATCCCATGCTTTCCATAGTCAGGAAACAGAACAATAAATACATGGATAAACTCATCAACGAGTACCGCCAGATTGTGGGGCAGGAAGTCGCATATAACCGCGGCGAGGTCGATCTCCTTGCTATAAGCCGGATGCTCAGGAAGAAAAAACTCATAGGCGTGCTCTTTGACCAGGATACAAATGATGTGGGAGTGAAAATAAATATTTTCGGCAAACCGTCCATTATCCCGATTGGCAGCGCGGCCCTCTCGCGGCTGCACGGTTCGCCCATTCTTCCCATCTTCCTGCACAATAACGATGACGGCACATGCAGTGCCAAGATCTATCCTCCTATTTATACGGAGAAGACTGAAGACAAGGAAAATGATTATTACAGGGCCACGGAACAGATGGTAAGGATCCTGGAAGAAGAAATAATCCTGCATCCTGAAATGTGGTTCTGGGTACATGACCGCTGGAAGGACGGCCGCAAGCGGTTTAAGAAATAATGTGGGAAACGTGAAGCAGCGAACACTTGCAAAAGAAGTAAAATATTCGGGCGTCGGGCTCCACTCGGGGAAAGAAGTTATCCTTTGCTTAAAGCCGGCACCGGAAAACACGGGCGTTATTTTCGTCCGCACGGACCTGTCTGGATGCCCTGAAATCCACGCCAGGGCGGAAAATATCTCGGCTACAGTAAAGGCCACGACCATCAGCGAAAACGGTGCCGAGATCTCAACCATAGAGCATCTCATGAGTGCCTTTTCCATGGCGGGAGTGGACAACGTTCGCGTGAAAATGTCATCTTCGGAACCTCCCGTTGCGGATGGCAGCGCGAAGGTGTTTTTCGACCTCATTGAAGAGGCGGGGCTTTCGGAGCAGGATGCAAAACGCGAACCCTATGTCGTGGATAAGACCTTTGCAATCCACGAGGGTGACCGCTCAATAATGATTGAGCCCTATAACGGTTTTAAGATAACTTTCACTTCGGTGAACAAGCATCCCCTGCTCGGGACGCAGTATTTTGACATTGAGCTCACGGAAGGCTCGTTCGGAAAGGAAATAGCCCCGGCAAGGACGGTGGCCTTCCTTGAGGAAATTGAGTTGCTGAAGAAAATGGGCATGGGACTCGGCGGAACCCTGGAAAATACGGTGGTCTTCGCCAAGGACAAGGTGCTTTCGGACCTCAGGTTCCATGACGAGCTCATACGGCACAAAATACTCGACGTAATCGGGGATATGTATCTTTTGGGGCCCATAAAGGGGCACATCATAGCATTCCAGACGGGACATGCATTAAATTCAAGGCTTACAAAGAAAATAGCTGCCTATAGATTAAAGGGGGAACAACACATGGCAGTCCTTGACATCAACGAAATTAAAAAAATACTGCCGCACCGGTTCCCGATGCTCCTCGTGGATAAAATCCTGGAGCTGGAACCTATGCAGCGTGCGGTGGGGATCAAGAACATCACGGTAAACGAAATACAGTTCTTGGGGCATTTCCCCAACGAGCCGATTTTCCCGGGCGTGCTTTTAATTGAGGCCATGGCCCAGGTCGGCGGCGTTGCCATGCTGTATCCGAAGGAAAACAGGGGCAAGCTTGCCGTATTCGGTAAAATCGACAATGTCCGTTTTCGCAAGAAAGTAGTGCCCGGCGACCAGGTGGTTACCACGGCGGAAGTTGTTAAAATTAAGGGGAATATGGGCGTCATCCACTGTGAAGGCAAAGTGGACGGCAATATAGTCAGCGAATGCGACTGCTTCTTTGCCCTTATTGACCCCATGGAAGCATAAAAAAAGAAATCAGGCAGGATTTAAGAGAAAATAGGAGAAAAATGGGAAATATTCCGTGATAATCAGAAAAAATGGGAGAATTTCCCATGCGAAAAAACTCACTGCCTTAAGGACTATAACTTAATGATTATCATGTGATTCTTTAATTGAGGAGTGAGGACGATGACAGTTATGCCCATGCGTAAAATCCATGAAACCGCCATTATCCATCCGTCAGCGGTTATTGGTAAGGACGTTGAGATAAGGCCATACGCAGTCATTGATGAGGACACCGTAATAGGCGACGGCTGTAAAATTGGGCCCCATGTGGTTATCCACAGGTATACGACCGTAGGCAAAAATTGCAGGTTTTTCCCCGGCTGCTCCATAGGCGCCGAACCCCAGGACTTAAAGTTCGCAGGGGAAAAATCCTATACATTCATCGGTGACGGCGGTATTTTTCGCGAATACTGCACCGTAAACAGGGCAACGGGCGAAGGAAATGAAACCCATATCGGCAATAATATCTTAATGATGGCTTATACCCATGTAGCCCACAACTGCATCGTGGGCAACAATGTAATAATGTCTAATGTTGCGACCCTTGCGGGTCACATAATTATAGAAGACCGCGCCGTGCTTGGCGGACTGTGTGCCATCCACCAGTTCTGCAAGGTCGGGCGCAATGCAATGATCGGCGGCATGGCCCGCGTGTCACAGGATGTTCCTCCTTTTATGATTGTTGCAGGAGATCCGGCATTTGTTTCGGGACTGAACAGTGTCGGCCTTGCCAGAGCAGGAATGCCGCAGGATCAGCGCAATGAACTGAAAAAGGCTTTCAGGATTCTCTATCACAGCGGGCTTCCAATGCATGAAGCAATTGCCATCATGGAGCAGGAACTGGAAAGCAGCGAGCCCGTTGAGCATCTCATGCGCTTCCTGCGCAGCGTGGAGCGCGGCATCATAAGAACCCGTAAAGGCGGCTGGCAATGATTTTAGGATTACTTTCAGGAGTCGGGCATCTGCCGGCTGAATTGGCAGATGCCGTCAGACAGCAGGGATATGAAGTTGTGGCCATTGGCGTGGTCCCGGAAATTGATCCGGGACTTTTTTCCGCTGCCGACGTTTATTACGACATAAATATTGGGAAAATCGGCAAAATAATTTCCACCCTGAAAAAACATGAAGTGACGCATGTGACGATGATCGGGAAGGTGAGCAAGGAGGTCCTCTACAAGGCCGGCGCCATTGTCCCGGATCTCCGCGCCATTAAGCTTTTGGCATCGCTTCCCGACAGGAAGGACGACACCATAATGAACGCCATTGTAAAGGAACTGGAAGGCGAGGGGATAGAGGTCATGGACCAGGCGGATCTTATAAAACCGCTGCTGCCGAAGCCGGGCGTCCTCACCAAAAGGGCGCCGACGCCTGAAGAGCTTGCGGATATGGAATTCGGTTTTGAAGTCGCAAAATCATTAGGCGGACTTGACATAGGCCAGACCGTTGTCGTAAAGAACAAGGCAGTAATGGCACTTGAAGCAATAGAAGGTACTGATGCATGCATCCTGCGCGGCGGCTTTCTGGGATGCGGCGGTGTCATTGTCGCCAAAACCGCAAAGCCCAACCAGGATAAAAGGTTTGACATGCCGGGGTTTGGCGCAAATACCGTCAAATCCATGGTAAGTGCGGGGGCCACGGGGATTGTCCTTGAGGCAGGAAGCACCATCATAGCGGACCGGGAAAAGGCGATAAAGCTCGCCGATGAAAACAATATAACGATTCTTGTCAAATAGTTTTGGGATTTATCACGGCCAGCACGTGTGCTGGCTGTTTTTTTGTGGTATAATATAAGCTGAAGTGTTGTGGGTTTTTTCAAGTTATGCGGAAAAAGGGGTTATAAATGGCGAAGATACTTATTTCAGCAGGGGAGGCCTCCGGCGACATACATGCCGGTGCCCTCACCGCAGCGATTAAGGAAGCGGATCCCGCCGCCGAGGTTTTCGGTATGGGAGGCGGTGCCCTGCGCACTGCGGGAGGGGAAGTCCTCTTTGACATAAAAGATCACGGCGTCATGGGGTTTGCGGAAGTCATAAAAAAACTTCCCGCACTCTTCAGGTTGAGAAGGGATTTTGGACGTGCCATGGACGAAAGAAAGCCTGACACCCTTGTCGTCATAGATTACCCCGGGTTCAACATGAGGATAGCTGCCCTTGCAAAGAAAAAGGGCATTCCCGTCATTTCATACATAAGTCCCTCCGCATGGGCATGGAACAGGGGCAGGGCAAAGGACGTCGCAAAAATAGTGACGAAGGTTGCCGCAATCTTCCACTTTGAATACGATGTCTACAAGGAAGCAGGTGCCGACACGGTATTCGTGGGGCATCCCCTGCTTGATATCGTGAAGCCTTCCATGGAAAAGGCTGAAGCTGAAAAATGGGCCGGAAAGAAGGCCGGTAGGAAACTCATCCTCCTCATGCCGGGAAGCCGAGCCCAGGAAATAGAAAAAATGCTGCCGGACCTCCTCCGTGCGGCAAAGATACTCAGGGAAAAGATGGAAGTGGATTTTGCCATGCCGAGGGCTGCAACCATTCCCTTCCAGGTACTCGAGGAAAAAATAACGGAAGCGGGGATTCCCGTCAGGGTAACGGAAGGCCATAACTACGACCTTTTTTCCGTGGCGGACCTTGCCATTGCCACAAGCGGCACGGTGACCCTTGAAGCGGCCCTCTGCGGCCTGGGGAGCGTAATTATTTACCGCACGTCGCCGGTGAGCGTCTTTATCGCAAGAAGGGTCCTCGACATTCCTGATATAGGCCTGCCGAATATCGTGGCGGGGCGCCACATACTGCCAGAATTCCTCCAGGAGGACCTGACCCCTGAAAACATGGCAGCGGCGGCCCTTGAACTCATGGAACCCGAAAGGAACAAGATAATGCACGATGATTTGAGGCTGGTGCGCGAAAGGCTCGGGGAGCCAGGGGCAGTGCACCGCGTGGCGGATCTCGTGCTTAATACAGCCAAGGAGAAAAAATGAATTCCTACTTGCGTCTTTTACAGTACATAAGACCATATGCCTTCCGCCTCTGCATGGCGATTGTCTGCACCATCGTGGCGGCGGCCTGCAACCTTTATCTTCCCTGGATCATAAAGGATGTCGTGGATGAGGTTCTCGTCGATAAGGACATGATGAAGCTGAACCTTATTTCGGCAAGCATCATTTTAGTCTTTATCGTCCGCGGGTTCTTCTTCTACGGTCAGCATTACCTTATGAGCTGGGTGGGGCAGAAGGCGGTCATAGACATCAGGGCCGACATTTTCCGCAAACTGCAGAAAATGAGCCTTTCCTATTACGATAAAAACAAGACGGGCACCATCATGAGCTATGCGACCAACGACGTTACGGCGCTGCAGGTGGCGCTTGTCGAAAAAGCGGTGGAGATGGTGACGGAGGGCCTGATCCTTGTAGGCAGCATCTGTGCCATGCTCTGGCTGAACTGGAGACTTACTCTGCTCACTTTCTGCACATTCCCAGTGGTCCTCTGGTTCATGGACTTTTTCGGCAAGAAGATAAGGCTTTCAGGCGGCAGGATCCAGGAATGTACGGCAGAACTTACCGCAGTGCTCCAGGAAGTGGTGTCATCGACCCGCATCGTGAAATCCTTCGTGCGCGAGGATTATGAGATAGACCGTTTCGAAAGGCAGAACAGGGCGAATTTTTCCGCCAACATGAAAAACATAAGGCTCTCCTCCACGCTGACCCCGATGGTGGAATTCATAGCGGCCATCGGCGTAACCGTGGTCCTCTGGTACGGCGGCAGGAGCGTCATTGACGGCGTAATTACGGCGGGCGAGCTTATAGCGTTCCTCGTTTATGCCGTAAATATAGCAAACCCCTTAAAGCGTTTGACCCGCGTAATCGCAGGCATCCAGAAGGCACTTGCCGCAGGCGACCGCGTCTTTGCGGTGTTTGACATGGAAGAAGAAATAAAGGACCTGCCCGGTGCGGAGCCGCTGCCTAAAATCAGCGGGAACGTGGAATTTGATAACGTAAGCTTTGCCTATACGGGCGATGAAGTGGTATTAAAGGACCTTAAGTTTAATATAGGACCCGGCCAGGTAGTGGCACTCGTAGGCCCATCCGGTGCCGGGAAATCCACCGTCGCAAGCCTCATTCCCCGTTTCTACGACGTGACGGAAGGAAGCATAAAGATAGACGGCAGGGATATAAGGAATGTCACCATGACATCCCTCAGGGAACAGGTGGGGATCGTGCCTCAGGAGACCATTCTCTTTAACGGGACGGTCTTCGAAAATATCCTCTACGGCAGGCTTGACGCCACGAAGCAAGAAGTGGTGGAAGCGGCAAAGTCGGCGAACGCCCATGATTTCATCATGGCGCTGTCGGACGGCTATGAGACCATACTCGGGGACAGGGGCGTCAATATCTCAGGCGGCCAGCGGCAGAGGATTGCCATTGCGCGCGCCATTTTAAAGAATCCCCAGATCCTTATTCTCGATGAGGCCACGTCCGCCCTTGACACCGAGAGCGAACATGTGGTGCAGGAAGCCCTTGACAGGCTCATGGTCGGGAGGACTTCCTTCGTCATTTCCCACAGGCTCTCCACCATCCAGAACGCCGACAGGATCATCGTACTTGAAAACGGGCACATGGCGGAAGACGGCTCCCATAGCGAGCTTATGTCTAGGGGAGGGCTTTATGCCCACCTCTATGAAATACAGTACAGCAGTAAGAGCGAGGAGTAATTAATGTATCTTATGTATAATTTTCTTGTCGTAATAGTATTCACTGTGCTCGTAATTCCCTACTACCTGTACCGCCTGGCAACGGAAAAGGGCTTCGGGCCCCGTTTCCGCCAGAGCATGGGCTGGATCTGTGATGACGAAATAGCGAACGTGGCCGGTAGGGACTGCATCTGGATCCACGGTGCGTCCGTCGGGGAAATTGTCGCAACGGGCCCCTTGGTAAAACAGATAAGGAAGGAAATGCCTGACCGCCCGGTGCTTGTATCCGCATTTACCGTAAGCGGCTATAACATGGCCAAGCAGATTATCCCCGAGGCGGATGACATTATCTTCTTCCCGATAGATCTGCCTTTCGTTTCCGAATCAATAGTAAGAAGGATAAGGCCCGGCATCTTCATGCCGGTTGAGACGGAGCTGTGGCCGAATTTCCTCCGGGCAATAAGGGAGCTGCACATCCCCGTTATGATGGTAAACGGGCGTATCTCCGAAAGCAGCGTGAAGAACTACCGCTACCTCTTCAGCATCTGGGATGACATGCTCTCCACCGTGAGCCGTTTCTGCATGCAGTCCAGCATCGACGCGGACTACATCGTGCGCCTCGGCGCCGATAAGAGGAAGATTTTCATTACCGGCAACACTAAATTTGACCAGACTTATGCGGAAGTTACGGCGGAAGACCTCAAAAAATACAGGGAGGAACTGGGAATTGGCGACGCATATCCGGTGATTGTCGCGGGCTCCACACATCCCACGGAAGAAAAGGCGCTTCTTGACGCCTTCCGCGACATAAGGGGAAAATACCCCGAGGCAAGGTTCGTCATAGCACCCCGTAAAACGACGCGATCCGATGAAATCGCGCGCCTTGCGGCGGCTTACGGCTATGAGGCAGGCTACAGGTCGAAAATGCTCGAAGGGAAAAGGAAACCCTATCCCGTGCTCCTCATAGATACCATAGGCGAGCTCGGGCGTATCTACGCAGTGGGTGACGTGGTCTATGTGGGCGGGTCCCTCATAAAGCACGGCGGGCACAATGTCCTTGAGCCGGCGGCCCATGCAAAGCCCATAATCGTCGGCCCCAACATGCAGAACTTTAAGGATTCCTATGCGCTCCTCAGCAAAGTCGGGGCATGCAAAATGATCCACACGGAAAGCGAACTTGAAGGGGAGCTTTTGGACATTATAGAAGACGACGCACGCAGGGAGAAGATGGGCGAGGCATCCATGCAGGTAATAAGGGAGAACAGGGGCGCCGACGTAAAGAGTATCGCTTACCTCAAGGAGCTTCTTGAACTTACGGCACTCCCTTCCAAGAAATACCCGGCATACCCTGTCAACACGAGGAACATCACCGACAAAGGCGGCGAGCGCCTGCGCCACGGCGATGCCATCATCCAGTATATATTTGAAATCGTGAACGGGCCGAGGACCTCCTTTACGGGCTGGATCCTGGTATCCTTCCTCGTCATGCTCTCATACCTTTACGAATTCGGCGTATCCTGCAACCTCTACATGTACAAGATGGGCTTCTTAAGGCCCGAGAGCCTGCCCTGCTGCGTTATTTCCATAGGGAACATTACCGTAGGCGGTACGGGCAAGACCCCTACGGCGCAGAAGGTAGCGGATCTTGTCAGGAGCCTCGGGTACAGGGTCGTAATTTTAAACCGTGGCTACCGTTCACACTGGGATAAGGAGCTGGGCGTCGTTTCCGACGGCACCAAGATTTACATGACTGCCTATGAGGCAGGCGATGAGGCGTACCTCATGGCGAAGATGCTTGCCGGCGTTCCCGTAATAATAGGCAAGAGCCGTGCCGTGACGGGAAAATACGCCGTGGAAAAGTTCAACGCCGAAGTAATAATCATGGACGACGGCTACCAGCACTGGCAGCTGGAGCGTGACCTTGACGTGGTGCTCATAGACACCCTCAACATGTTCGGCCCCGGCGGCGTGCTCCCGAGCGGTACGCTCCGCGAACCCATATCGAACCTTGACAGGGGGGACCTCTTCCTCCTTACCAAGACGGACCAGAGCAGCGTCTTTAACCGGGTGCAGGTGCGCGACATCATAGCCGAATACAACATGGGCGCCCCCATCATGGAAAGCATCCACCATCCCAAGAACTTCATGGAGATTGCCGACTGGTACAAGGGCATAACCTATAACTACATTGCCCTTGACGATTTAATGGGCCAGCATGTCATGGTATTTTCCGCCATAGGCAATCCCTTCTCCTTTGAACAGACACTCGTCAGCATAGGGCTCAAGATCCAGGAAGCCGTACGCTACCCCGACCATCATGACTACGGCATGGTCGAGATGCAGTACATAAGCGACCGGGCAAGCGGGGAAAACGTGGTCGCCATGGTAACGACTGCCAAGGATGCGGTTAAGATCCCGACGGAATTCATCTATTCCGACAGGGAGATACCGCTTTACATATTAAACATGGATATTCGCATCACCGACGGCATGGAGGAATTCAAGGAATGCGTGGTCGGTGCCATAAGGAAGGTGTAAACTGTAATGAAGGTATTATGCGTAATCCCGGCCCGCTATGAGTCGGCAAGGTTTCCAGGGAAACCCCTGGCGGATATTGCGGGAAAACCCATGATTCAGCATGTCTACGAACAGGCCGTGAAGGCAAAGCGCCCCAGTGAAGTCGTTGTCGCGACGGACAGTGGGCTTGTCGAGGCGGCGGTCCTAAAATTCGGGGGAAAGGCGGTCCTTACGTCACCGGACCATCCGAGCGGCACGGACAGGATTGCGGAAGTTGCGCTCATGTATCCGGACGTTGACATCATAGTAAACGTCCAGGGCGATGAATCCATGATCCCGCCTGAAATAATAGACCGCCTGGCAGATGCGTTCGAGGACGGCATCGACATGGCCACCATGAAGGTGGTCATGAAGGAAGAGGACTATAATAATCCCGCGGTGGTAAAAGTGGTGACGGATTCAAAAGGCTATGCCCTCTATTTTTCAAGGAGCCTTATCCCGTATCCGAGGAACAAGACGGAGTGCCTTAAAATCTACAAGCACGTCGGGATCTATGCTTACAGGAGGAGCTTCCTCTTAAAATACGCAGCCCTTGCGCCGACACCCCTTGAAAGGGTGGAAGGCCTGGAGCAGCTGAGGGCGCTGGAAAACGGTTACAAGATAAAGGTCCTGGAAAGCAATTTCCAGGGAATCGGCGTCGATACGCCGGAAGACCTTGCAGCAGTAAACAAACTCATGAAGAAAAGCAGAAAATAGGAGGAAATTATGCATATAGTAAAAGTCGGCCCATACCGCGTAGGCGAAGGACAGCCTTTAATGCTCATGGCAGGACCCTGCGTCCTTGAAGGCTATGAAAGGAGTCTTGCCATAGGCAAAATGGTCAAGGCAATCTGCGATGAACTTAAAATACCTTATGTGTTCAAGGCGTCATTTGATAAGGCGAACCGCTCATCCTTTACGTCATTCAGGGGGCCCGGCATTGATCTCGGGCTTAAGATCCTCGCGAAGATCAAGGAGGAACTGAAAGTCCCCGTTGTTACTGACGTACACGAACCATGGCAGGCGGAGAAGGCGGCGGAAGTTGCGGACATCCTGCAGATTCCGGCATTCCTTTCGCGCCAGACGGACCTCATCTATGCCGTGGCAAAGACCGGCAGGACCGTTAACGTGAAAAAAGGTCAGTTTCTAGCACCGTGGGACATGGTGAACGTGGTGAAAAAGGTTGAGGAAGCGGGGAATGAAAACCTTATGCTATGCGAGAGGGGCGTGACATACGGCTACAACACCCTCATAAACGACATGCGCGGCATTGCCATCATGCGCGAAATCGGTTACCCCGTAGTCATGGACGCAACCCATAGCGTGCAGACCCCGGGCGGTGACGGCGCAAAAAACGGCGGGCAGAGCAAGTACGTGCCGCATATTACGCGGGCGGCGGCTGCCGTCGGCATAGACGCCCTTTTCCTTGAAGTACACGATAACCCGGAAGAGGCGCTCTCTGACGGGCCCAACATGGTAAAACTGGACGACCTCAAAAAACTCCTTGAGGATGTCCTTGCCATAGACAGGATAGTACGCAGTTAAAGGAAGTGTGGAAATGCTAGAACACGCAAAAGAAGTGCTGCGGCTTGAGGCCGAGGCGATAATGGAACTTATCCCGCGCATTGACGAAAATTTCGCCGCCGCGGTGGAAATGATCCTTTCCTGCCACGGCCGCGTAATCGTGACCGGCATGGGAAAATCGGGCCTTGTGGGGCGGAAAATAGCCGCCACACTTGCAAGTACCGGTACGCCGTCCTTTTACCTGCATCCGGCGGAAGGGATCCACGGCGATCTCGGGATGGTCACAGTGAACGACGTTGTAATAGCCCTCTCTAATAGCGGCGAGACGAGGGAAATTTTAAACATCCTTCCCTCCATAAGGAGGATAGGTGCGAAAATAATTGTCATGGTGGGAAGCAACACGTCGACCCTTGCAAAAAATGCCGACGTGGTACTTAACATCGGCATTACGAAGGAGGCCTGCCCCTTAGGGCTTACCCCGACGAGCAGCAGCACGTCGACCCTTGCCTATGGCGATGCCCTGGCGCTTGCACTGCTCAAAAAGCATAATTTCACGGCCAAACAGTTCGCGGTCTTCCATCCGGGCGGATCCCTCGGCAGGAAGCTCCTCCTCACGGTGGGGGATATCATGCACATGGGCGACGAGAACCCGGTGGTAAAAGGGGAGACCACGGTCCAGGAGGCGCTTTTTGTCATAACGGACAAGGGGCTCGGCGCCGTATCCGTCGTTGACGATACGGGAAAAATGATCGGAGTCCTGACCGATGGCGACATCCGCAGGGGATTGAGTAAGGGCGTGGATTTCCTGAAGCGTCCCGTTACGGAACTTATGACAACGAAACCCAAGACCATAACACAGGATAAACTTGCGGCAGCAGCGCTGCATATTATGGAAAGCAATCACCCGAAACTCATAACCGTGCTTCCCGTAATAGATGAGGAAAAGAAAGTCATAGGGCTGCTCCATATGACGGATCTTGTAAGGCAGGGAGTTGTATAATGGATAACCTGAAGAAAATCAAACTGTTGATCCTTGATGTTGACTGGGTCCTGACCGACGGGCACAGCCACACCGGCGGCGAAGTGGAATACTTTAAGAGCTTTGACGTGAAGGACGGGCTTGGCATTTCTGCCGCCATGCGGAACGGGGTCCAGGTGCTACTAGTCATGGTGCGTACAGGGGAAATAGTCCACCAGCGTGCGGAAGACCTCGGCATTGGGATCTGCTCCGACGGCGTTACGGATAAATATGAAGCCGTGACGGATCTTATCAGCTGGATGGGACTTGAAAAGGGGGAAGTCGCCTATATGGGCGATGACTTAAACGACCTTCCGGCGTTCTGCGCAACGGACATCGCCTTTGCTCCGCAGGATGCGGCAAAGGAAGTAATCCTCCATGCGGACTACCATTTAAAGAGCCGCGGCGGCCACGGCGCCGTGCGGGAGGCCATTGAAATGATCTTAAATGAACAGGGGAAATGGGAAGGGATAGTTGAATCCTACATGACCAACGGACAGGGGGACAGACAGTAATGCCCAACTTCGTGCTTAAGACACTCAGCACGGTCATTTCCTGGCTGCCCTACAAGGCTGCCATAGCCTTGGGAAAGGGCGCCGGACACCTCTACCACATGATTGCGAAAAAGCAGAGGATTCGCGCCGAGGAAACCATAATGGAACGTCTCGGATATGACGGTGCTAAGGCACAGAAAACAATAAATTCCCTCTTTATGAACCTCGGCATGACATTTATGGAAATGCTCTACATGCCGGCCTTAAACAAGGACAACATAAGGGGGCTCGTGACATTTGACAGAGAGGACGTTCTCTGGGAAGTCCTCAGCGAAGGGCATGGCGTTGTCATGGTGGCCTGCCACATGGATAACTGGGAGTGGCTCGGGGCCGCCCTTGCCCTTTACGGTTTTCCCCTTTCTGTCGTGGAAAAACCGCAGCCGAACAGGGTATACAGCGACTTTATGAACGAACTGCGCACCGGTGTGGGCCAGGAAATTTTTTCCCGGGGCACCAGGGAGATTTTAGGCTGCGCCAGCGCCATGAAAAAAGGCAGGATGCTCGGGCTCATTGCCGATCAGGACGGTGGCGAGGAAGGAATTTTCGTGCCCTTCCTCGGGAAAATGGCATCAACCCCGAGGGGGCCCGCATACTTTGCAAGGAAGTTTAACGCCCCTATAATACCGATTTTCATCGTAAGAATGCCGGGAGACTGCGGCCACCAGGTAATAGTGAAAGACCCCATAAGATATGAAAATACCGGCGATACCGTTGCCGATGACTATAACGTGACCCTTAAGATGACCCAGGAAGTGGAAAAGGTAATAAAAGAGTACCCGGATAGCTGGATGTGGTTCCAGCACCGCTGGAATACCCCGTATACTGGCCCGGAGGTTAAGGATGAATAGGAAGACCGTCATAACTTCCATCATAGCGGCGCTTGTTATAGCCGCAGCCATCCTTGCGTGGCTGATGTTCGGCGGCAGCGCGCCGGAAAACATCGTCGTCAAAGAAAATGCGGGGGATGTCAAGGCCACCGTGATCAACAGCGTCTTTAACCGCGACAGGGACGGGAAAAAGATATGGGAATTCACCGTCGCCGAGGCGGTGGAGGAAGGCAACAAGACCCTCATGAAAGGCGTGAAGGGAAGTGTCTTCCGCTCTGACGGCAGTTTCATAGACGTCACCGGGGACAGGGGGACGCTCTTTAAAAAGAGCAACGATTTCATCCTTGAAGGGAACGTGGATGCGGTCCTTCCCACGGGAGGCAAGCTCATCGCAGACAAGGCCACCTGGAATGACAAAAAGGAAATCATAACGGCAGAGGGAAACGTCAGGCTCTACAGGGATGGCTGGCTGGTATCTGGGGATAAGGCGACCACCACCAGCGCATTCAAGAACCTTAAGATGGAAGGCAATGCAAAACTTGAGGAGGTAGGTCTCAATGCTAAATAAAAAGAATATCCTGCTTTTTCTTGCGGCAGTGCTTTTCGCATCCCATGTCTGTGCGGAGGCCACCATGGCGGGCTTTAGCGTAACGGCGGACACCCTGGACTACGATATTGACAATGGTATCGGCATTGCGACGGGACATGTGGTCGTGGTGCGGGAAGACGGGGTTGCGACAGCGGACTACGGGGAATTCGACAACAAGAAGATGCTCGGGGTCCTTGAAGGGCACGTGGTGGCCAACCGCGGCGATGAGGATATCGCCTGCGACAAGTTTGTCATGTACAGCGACAAGCATTTTGCGGCCATAGGCAACGCCATGCTCACGAAGGAAGGGAAATCTTTAAAGGCGGAGCGGGTCGACTACTACAGCGACAGGGAATTCGCCGAGACTTCGGGTGGCTGGGCAAGCCTTACGGACGCTGACGGCAGCACCGTGACCGCGGAAAAGATAACATATAACATGAAGGACGGCGGCATCATAAATGCCATCGGCGGCGTGAATATAAAAAGCGATGCGCATGGCATGACCGGCTATGCGGACCGTGTGGTTTATGAGGGGAAAAATGACGTGCTGAAACTTTTAGGTAATGCCAAGGTCACCAAGGACGGCAATTCCATGGCGGGCGCCGTGCTCAGGATGACCAATGGCAGCGTTGCGACCGGAGACGGCAAGGTAATGGTGGTCTATATCCCTCCCGCAAAACCTGAAGATGCCACGGATAAAATGGAAGACGAAAAGGGAACGGAAAAGGAAAAGGAACTTTTAGAGGAAGCCCTGCCGAAACCGAAGGGCGAAGAGGAAGAAGAGCCGGGGAAAAAGAATAAGAAACGCAAAAAACAGGAAGCGGAAGGCCTCAATGTCTATAAGCCCGAAACAAAAAGCATCATCTTCAGTGGCAAAGATGCAGAAGGGCTGAAGGAAAAGGAAGCCGCCGAAGACACGGATGCGGGAAAAGCCGCTGAAAAGGTGCTTGCCCCGCTTCATGAGGAACTTGAGGCCAATAGGGCCATAGCTGAAAGCGCTGAAGCCATAAAAAGAGAAACGGATAAGGAAGCGGCGGCGGAAACCCAGGGACTTGACACAATGGTACCGTCAAAAGCCCTCACGGAAGCCGTTGAAAAATTAGGCGGGGAGACAGAATGATTATAAAAACCGACAACCTCGTAAAAACATATTCCGGAAGGAACGTCGTAAACGGCGTCAGCATTGAAGTCGAGCAGGGGAGCATTGTAGGGCTTCTCGGACCTAACGGCGCCGGCAAGACCACGACTTTCTATATGATAGTAGGCATCGAGCGTCCGAATGCCGGCATTGTGACCCTGGACGGGGAGGACATATCCCACCTTCCCATGTATGGGCGCGCAAGGTGCGGCATAGGCTACCTTCCCCAGGAGCCGTCCATCTTCACCAAGATGACGGTGGAGGAAAACCTCCTCGCCATCCTTGAAACGACTTCCCTTATGAAAGGGGAGCAGGAAAAAAAGATGAACGAGCTCATCGAAGAGTTCCATATAAGCCATGTAAGGAAAAATATGGGCACGGCACTTTCAGGCGGCGAGAGGCGTCGCGTGGAGATTGCCCGCGCCCTTGCGACGGATCCCGCATTCATACTCCTTGACGAGCCCTTTGCGGGCATAGACCCCATGGCGGTTGCCGACATCCAGGATATGGTTGCCCACCTCGCAAAAATGGGTATCGGCATCCTCATAACTGACCATAACGTGCGCGATACATTGAACATAGTGGACCGCGCGTACATCCTTGTCGAAGGGAAAATACTGCTCCACGGCGATAGAAATACCATCCCGAACGATCCCGTGGCAAGGAAATATTATCTAGGTGACAAGTTCAGCATGTAGGAGGAAAAAAGGTGCAGCTGCGTATTCTTGACAAATATGTCCTAAAAGAATTGCTTTACCCCTTTATATTCGGGGTGGCGGCATTTTCCAGCATATTTATCGCAAGCACCATGTTATTTAAGATAACCCAGTACATAACCCAGTACGGGGCATCGGTTGAGACGGTGACACGGCTCTTTTTCTACAGCCTGCCCGAAATAATAAACTACACTTTTCCCATGTCAATGTTGCTCTCGTCCCTTATGGCCTTCGGCAGGTTATCCGGAAGCAGCGAGATAATCGCCATGAAGGCGGGCGGCGTGAGCTACTACCGTATTGTGGCGCCCGTGCTCGTGGTGGGCTTTGTAGTGAGCATGTTCTCCGTGGTATGGGCGGAAAAGGTCGTTCCCCCGTCCAAGCTCAAATACGGCTATATTTTAAACTATGAAATAAAACACAACACCAAACCAATAATGCAGGACCATGTGGTCATAAAGACCTTTTCCGGGCAGACACAGCGGATTACCTATGTCAACAAGTTTGACAATAAAAATGGAAAAATGACCGGCATTACCATAGAGGAGTTCCAGAAGGGCGTCCTCTCTCGAATCCAGACCGCAAAGGACGGCTACTGGGAACATGGGCACTGGCGGATAACCAACGGCAACGTTTTTTTCATGAACGACAAGGAAGGCGTGCAGAGCACGGCAACCTTCAGCGAGCAGATCATACCCCTTGACCTGAGCCCGAAGCAGATTGCCTGGGAGCAGAAGGAACCCGATGAAATGACCATAAGGGAACTCCAGGCATACATAAAGATTTTAGAGCGGCAGAAGCAGAAAACCGCACGGCAGTGGTGCGAGATCTGGATGAGGATTTCCATATCCCTTGCAAGTTTCTTCTTTGCCATGATCGGATCCTGCCTCGGCACCCAGAAGCAGAGGACCAGTTCCTCCATAGGGCTTGGCATAAGCATTATCGTAATTTTCATATACTACGCTTCCATGACGCTTACCACAGGGCTCGGGAAAGGCGGGGTGACGCCGCCGCTCCTTTCCTGCATGCTCCCTAACATTCTCTGTCTTTGCATAGGGCTCTACCTTATGAAAAAGAAGAACGCCTGAGGAGGTGGCGATATGTTCGGTCTGAGACTTATCCTTGTAATGGCCGCCATAGGCGGGCTTATAGCATACATAGCGGACAAACTCGGCAGCAAGATAGGCAGGGCGCGCATGTCGGTTTTCGGACTGCGCCCGAAATATACGTCCATCCTGCTGACGGTGCTGACGGGGATACTTATATCCGTCGTGACCATAGGCATTATGGCAGCGGCCTCACAGAGTGCGAGGGCCGCCCTTTTCGGCATGGAAAAGCTCCAGAAGGACATGCAGGCTCTGGAAAAGGGCAAGCAGGATGCTGATGAGGAGCTGAAGGCAAAGAACGCCGTCATAGCGCAACTTGATGAAAAGATCCAGCAGAGCAGCAGGCAGAATGACGAGATGGAGGCAAACCTCAAAAACCTCAACGAGCGCTACATCGTGCAGCAGAATGAGGTGGCATCCCTCACCGAATCAAAGGACCAGCTGACGGGCGAAGTAAAGAAACTTGAAGGGATGACGGAAGCCCTGACGAAAGGCCTCACCAACGTGCGCGTGGGGACCATTTTCTACCTTGCGGGCGAAGTCGTTTATGCTGGCGTGCTTCAGGGCGGGCTTAGCCATGACGAAAACGAGGGCCAGCTGGCATGGTTCATGGAGAGCGCCAATAACAGCGTCCTGAGCAGCATAGGCATAGAGCGGGACCCGGAAAAACCCGTGCAGATAGTATGGCTTACGGCCGAAGAATGGGAAAGTGCCGTGAAAAAGCTTGATGAAGGCAAGGGGAACATGCTGGTGCGCGTGCGCACCCTGGGCAATATCGTGCTCGGGGAGCCCGTGGTCTGCAACCTTGAGATTGATGAGAACCAGCTCATCTACGCGGTAGGCGACCTTATCCTTTCAGAAACCGTTGACCTGAAAAAGGCAAATACCGGCGCGGACATGATCCTTATGAACTTCCTCTCAGCAGTTAACCATGCCACCGTCGAGGCAGGGGTGAAGTCCGATCCCATTACCGGAAAAGTTGGGAACATTAACGCCGCAACGGTAATGGAAAAGAGCGAAGAGATGAAGAAACTGGGCGGCAGGATCAAGCTCAGTGCCTACGCTGACGGCGAAATAACGACTGCCGGGCCCGTAAAGGTGAAACTGGAAGTGAAGGCCGACTGATGCTGTACCTTGGAATTGACCCCGGAAGAGGCAAGACGGGGCTGGCGCTGGTAAGCGGAAGCGGGGAGATAATAAGGCTCTGCGTTGCCGAAACGAATGATATTGTAAAGGAAATAGGAAGCTTCCTTGAAGGCGGTAACCTAATCGCCGCGGTAATTGGCGACGGGACGAACAGCGCTGCCGTAAAGGATGCTGTAAAGGATATTATTCCCGTGCCCGTTGAGACGGTGGGCGAAGCCCACAGCACGGAAGAGGCAAGGGCCATTTACTGGGAGGAAAACCCGCCCCGGGGAATAAAAAGGATTATCCCCTTGGGGCTTCTGACCACGCCCGTGCCGCTTGACGCATATGCGGCGGCGGTCCTTGTAAGGCGTTACCTGAAGGAGAAGAAAAATGGATGACATAAGTATCAGGGAATTTCTTGAAAAACTCGGCTCAAATGAGCCGGCCCCGGGCGGCGGCGGCGCTGCAGCCATGGCGGGCGCCCTTGCGGCGGCCCTTGCGTCCATGGTTGCCAATTTGACTATCGGCAAGGACGGATTTAAGGAAAACGAGAAGGAAATGGAAATGCTCCGCGAGGAAGCGGGTGCCATGGAAGAGGAACTGCTCCAGGCGGTGGCGGAGGATGTGGAGGCATTCAAGGGTTTCATGGCATGCCTTAAAATGCCGAAAGGGACGGCCGACGAAAAAGAAAAAAGGATCGCGGCCACAGCGGCGGCGGCCAAACAGGCAGTCCTGGTCCCCTTTAAGATTGCAAGGTCTTCCCTTGATGTCTTAAGGATTTCGGTGCGGCTTGCGGAAATAGGCAACCCCAATGTCATAACTGATGCTGCCTGCAGCGCCATCATTGCCTTTGCCGCAATAAGGAGCGCGGCCTATAACGTCGGCATAAACCTTAAATACACGAAGGATGAAAAGTTTAACAAATGCGTGTCGGGTGAAATGGAAAACATGACGCAGTATGCGGCTTCCCTTGAGGACGATGCCCTTTCTGCGGTGGATGCGAAGCTTGACGCGTAATGGAATATATTTTATAATAAAAACCTGACTAACGGAGAGGTGGCCGAGTGGTTTAAGGCAACGGTCCTGAAAACCGTCGAGGTTAACAGCCTCCGTGGGTTCGAATCCCACTCTCTCCGCCAAATACTATTGCTAAATGCGCAATAATCGTATATAATAAGTAGGTAACCTAACGGAGTGGTACTCAAGTGGCTGAAGAGGACGGTTTGCTAAATCGTTAGGCGGGTTGCGCCGTGCGTGGGTTCGAATCCCACCCACTCCGCCAATCCCAAAGGACGTGTCTGCCTTAATGCAGACATTTTTTATTTGCCGCATCATATTACAAAAAGTCTTTTTATTGGCAAAAATTTGTGAAAAATAGTATAATAAACGTACAGTTATTTTATCTGGAAAGGAATGATTTTGTATGCTGACTCTGAAAAAGATCCTGGCAGGAGCCCTCGTGGCCGCTGCCATTTTCACGGTATTCACCTTTGACACGATGGCAGAAGCCGGGAAGATTGAAGACATTAAGGCCCGCGGCGCCCTCCTCGTAGGCACCACCGGTGATTATAAACCCATGTCATACATGAATGCCGAAACGGGAAAATATGAAGGCTTTGACACCGCGGTAAGCACTATGCTGGCGCAGACTCTCGGCGTTGAGGTGAAATTCGTCCCCACCACCTGGAAGACCCTCCAGGAAGACACCATGGCAGGGAAATTCGATATGGCCATGTGCGGCATCACGAGGACCTATATCCGTGAGCAGGTTATGAACATGTCGAAAGGGTACCTGGTATTCGGCAAGACCATCCTCTGCAGGAAGGGCGACGCTAAAAAATTCCGTTCCTTGGCAGACCTTGACAAACAGGCCGTGCGCATCATGGCAAACCCCGGCGGCACCAACGAGAAGTTCGCAAAGGAAGCGCTGCCGAACGCACAGCTTATAATCCATGATCAGAACGCCGAGATCCCGGCACTTATTGCCGAAGGCAAGGCCGACGTAATGATCACCGAGACCATGGAAGCACGCAAATACTGCCGCGAGGACAGCCGCCTCGCAGCTCCCCTTATCGATGAACCGTTCACCAAGAACCAGTTTGGCATCCTGATGCAGAAGGGTGACCTTGACTGGCTGAACTACGTGAACTTCTTCATGGAAGAGAAATATCTTGACGGGACCATGGACCGCCTGGAGGAAGAATACATTAAATAGCCTATAATGGAAATAAGCGGATACCTTAACGGTATCCGCTTATTATTTTGCAAAAACGGAGGGTATATGCATTTGTTCAGCCTGCTTAAAGCTGCTTTATTCGTGGTTCAATTTCTTGCTTCGGAAACTTTGGCTATTACTTGATATAGAAGTTCGAGTAGAGTTCCTGGAGGAATTCCTTGAGATATAGATGGGATTGGCGATGAATCTGTAACCTTTCTGTTATCATCGTACTTGGTTATCGAAAGGAATTTGAATTCTCTTTTATCCATGTTAAATTCCATATTATCCATAGAATAGCCTGGCTCTTCTTTGGGATTTAGTATTACCCATACATTTGCGTAATTTTCACCATACTTTTTATCAAAGCGTATTGTCATTGCATCAAGCCAACATGATATTACTTTGCCATCCTGTATGGTTACCCACCTGTTCGGATCTGGAGGATTAAATGCTCCACAGGTTTGGCAGTAAAGCATAATTATAAGTATCAGTGCAAATATTTTCTTCATATATGCAACACTCCCAGAACATAGTTTCTTTTATTATAGTACATTAATATTTTACCATTGGAAGCAAAATAAAAAACGGCCGGACTATTGTAGTCCGGCCGTTTTATTTATTATACTTACCAGCCCTGTTTTGCTTTCTTCTACTGGTGCTCCTTCAGGTATTTCACATAGTAAGCGGACATCTTCTCCGATTCCAGCCGCAGGACGGATTCCTGGACATCCGTTTTATTGTGGATCTTATACAAAACGGTAAAGGAAATCCTGGTAACTCTCCACTGCCAGATGAACGTATTGCTGGTACAGGTGAAAAGGCTTTTCGTGCAGGCCCCGTACAAAGTCCTCAGTGCGGAACGCATTTTAACCGCCTTTTCCGTTGCTGCTTCATTGGAATCCCCGTTCAGGTTAACGGATACTTTCATAAGTTTATTGTTTGCAAAAACATATTCCACCGGTAACGTAACGGGAACGTCGCTTATGGAATCATTTTCCAGGGTAACGGTATATCCCGTAAGGCATTCAGCTATGGGTCCGTCTTCCGGATCAATTTCCCTGCAGTCCTGGTATTTGGCGGTTAAGGCCTTCACGGAAGATCCCCAGGACAGCCCCCTGAACCCTGTTGGCTCATTCTGGTATGCCAGTGCGGTGGAAGATACGGCGAATATTAAAATAAGTAGCAGCAGTATTTTTTTTCATGGTATTACCCCTTTCGCAGGACATGCCCTGCTTTATTTTACCGGCCGGCGCCCTTACAGGTTCTGCCTCTTCATGGACGGGAGCTCGGAATAGTTGAATGCATAGATGACGTTCAGCCAGCTGGCGACGATGTTTTTCTCCCTGCCGGCATCCATATGCTTCCTGCATTTTTTCAGTTCGTCTATTGCGCCATAGGCACCTGGAAGATATGTTTCCGCTCAGCTTTTCACGCAGTACTCAATGGCCTCCCACTGCGCGGCTGAAACGTCTTTTCCTTTAAAAACGGTGGCGCGGAGCACATCTGCCACATCGCCTGCCATGTCGCTGCCGCGGCATATGCAGCTGGCATCGCGCACTGCCTCATTAAGGAGGAGTCGGCCATCGTCAATGTCAATATAAAAAGTCTCGAGGAACATTTTGTAAAAGGCGTGCCTCCATCTTTCCACGGCGGCATGCAGGAAGCGCCAGTAGCCTTTTTCGTCAATGTACCTGTCAAGATATGCAAAATGGATGATGCCGATGTAAAGGAGGGCGGGATCCGATTTCAGCGGCCTTACCATGTCTTCCGTGAGTGATGCGGCAGAGCCGAAATCAAGTTACATGAGGACGCCGATAATGGAAAAATTGTGCGCCGTATCCTTTTTCCTGAAAGTTTCGATCCTCTTCCTGAAAGGCGCGTAGCTTCTGCGTTCCACGGTTTTGCCGACATGTATGAAAAAGGCCGTCGCGCCGATAAGCACCGTGGCAAACACTAGAATCAGACTGATCATTACACCATTCTCCAAAAACAGATTTATGTCTTTATTATACCACAAAATGCCAGAATAATTATGCCTTTCTCATGTATACAGGATAATTTTAAAAATCCCCTTGATATATCCCACTGCCCGACCAATATATATGGATACGGAAAAAATGGAGGTATGAAACATACTTTGGGAATGGGGAGTCCCGCCATGCCAGCGGGACGAAAATCCGCTCAGGAAAAAATTCAGGAGGTGCCCCGCACTGGACGGGTATCCGGATGACCTGAACATGTACCCTGAAAGTCCAGACTGGTACGCAGCGGCCACCTGTGAGGACAGGCTGTTCCTTCCGTGAAGGCGGGCCCCAATGAGGGACGAAGACGTATGGCCTTAAAAAATGCAGAAACGGCATGCACACACTGTGCATGCCGTTTTTTTATAAAATGCCTGGAAATGGCATGGTAGCGTGCTTTAAGGGGTAAAGGGGAAGTGTGCGTGAAAACGCACGGAAAAGAGGGGGTGTGCATTTTAAAAAGGCCCGGAGCCCGGATTTCAGGCACCACTTAAAGCAAGTATCCGCGCGGCTTTCAGGGGAGGCGCGTGGGCAAAAAAAGAGGTTTTTTAAAGGAAAAATGTACACTATAAAAAAGGGGTGTGCAAAAATGTACACGGTGTGCATTGTTTGGCGCCCGGGGAAAGGTCAGCAGGGACAAAACATATCCATCTTAAGGCAGCAAAAAACAGGGAACGGCGTCCTTGTTTTTACCTGACCAGCCTGAAGCTGTTTATGGAATAGAGTGCCTGGGGCAGGTAGCGGTACATTTCATTTGCCGGGAAGGCAAAGATGATGTCGATGGTCTTTTCGCCGCTTGTGGTCCTCGCCTCAAGAATTATTTTCCTCCCCGCGTAATCGCTGTAGCTGCGCAGGCTGCAGTTCCAGGTGATGGCGCTGCTGTGGGTCCAGGTCCAGTAGGTTTTCCCGCCCTTAAAATCAGGCAGCGGTTCCCGGGAAAAGCCGTAGTCGCCATTCCCCTCGATATTTACCGCAATGAAGAGGTTGTCGCTGCTGCCCCTTACCATCATGGGCCCGGTGATGGCCCCGTTTAAAAGGTCGCCGCCGAAGGATTTCGGCATGAGCACGGTATAGGCGGGGTTCCTTACGTATTCGAAGTCAGCTGCGTAAGGCGTGCGCATGTACTGCCTGGTTACGTGGCGCCCGTGTGCATACACCGGCGCTGGTGCCGCAGGCGTCTTTCTTGCATCTCCATTTTCACGGTTTTTAAAATATTCCGCATGCTGCTGGTTCGGCTCGACGCTGATCCTCGGTACCCTCTTCATGCCTGGAGGCGTTGCGGCCCCCGCGGGCAGCGCGAGGAAAAGCGCGATGAGGAAAATGAGGAATTTCATGAAATGCCCTCTTCAATTATTCCGCCGCCCACGACATAGTCCCCGTCATAAAAGACGGTTGCCTGGCCGGGGGTGATGGCCCGCTGGGGTTCATCGAATATGACGCGCACCTTGCCGCCACAGGGTTCTATGGTGGCCGGCACGGCTTTCTGCCGGTAGCGGATTTTTGCATTTACGCGCAGTGGGCCCTCATGGGAAGCTATTTTAATAAAATTGCATTTCCCGGCGATGAGCCCCTTCTGGTAAAGGGTTTCATTAGGCCCTAAAATGATGGTGTTATTTGAAAGATCCTTTCTTACCACGTAAAGTGGATGTTCATGGGCCACCCCGAGCCCCTTCCTCTGGCCGATGGTGTAATGGATCTGCCCTTTGTGCTTCCCGAGCGGGGTGCCGTCAATGTAGAGGAAATCGCCGCAGAAGGATTCTATCCCGAGATGGCTTAAAAGCCATGCATAATCCTTCGTAAAGCAGATGTTCTGGCTTTCCTTCTTCTGCGCCACGGGAAGGTCTCCTGCAAGTTCCCTTACTTTATCCTTTGTGAAGTCGCCGACCGGGAAAAGCATCCTTGACAGCTGCTCCTGGGTCAGGGCAAAAAGCATGTAGCTCTGGTCCTTTGAAGGATCGGAGCATTTTAAAAGATAGCGGCCTTTGTGTTCTATTTCCGCATAGTGCCCCGTCGCGATGAAATCGCAGCCGAAGGAGTCTGCGATATCAAGCAGGGCGCCGAATTTTATGTGCCTGTTGCAGGTGACGCATGGATTCGGCGTTATGCCCGCCGCATAGCTTTCCGTAAAGGGGCGGATGACATGCTCCTTAAATTTTTCCGACAAATCGACCACGTGGTGGGGAATGCCGATTTTTTCCGCAACGAGCTTCGCATCCGCGATGTCCTTCTCGTTATCGGGGCCCTCAATGCCCACGTCCGCGTTATGGAACATCCTTGCCGTAATGCCGGTAACGTTATATCCTTTCTGTTTAAGGAGCAGAGCGGACGTGCTGCTGTCGACGCCGCCGCTCATGGCAACGAGAACGTTCATGTTCAGTATCCTGAGGAATTTATTTTCTCCTCATCATCCCGCATGGCGATGACGGTCCTTTCGATTAAATCGTCGAGGCTCAAGCCGAGCCTTTCCGCACCGAGCCGTATGACGTCGCGGCTGCAGCCTGCGGCGAAACTTTTGTCCTTGAACTTTTTCTTCACGGATTTAATCTCCATGTCCTGGACGCTCTTTGACGGGCGCATGAGCGCTGCGGCCCCGATGAGTCCGGAGAGTTCATCCACGGCAAAAAGTATTTTTTCCATTTCGTGTTCTGGCGCGATATCGTTCTGAGCAAGGCCGTAGCCGTGGGATGCCGCTGCGCGGATTATTTTTTCGTCAATCCCTTTTTCCCGCATGATTTCCTGTTCCTTTATGCAGTGTTCACCCGGGTAGAGCTCGAAATCAAGATCGTGGAGCAGCCCCACGATGCCCCAGAAATCGGCATCGTAACCGAGCCCTGCCGCAAAGTGACGCATTATCCCTTCCACAGTCAGGGCGTGCCGCAGGTGGAAGGGTTCCATGTTATATTCGGTTAAAAGTGCCCATGCTTCATCCCTTGTCATTTTATGTATCCCTCAGCTGAAAGGTACCGTTCGCCGCCATCCGGCAGGAGCACGACGATGGTTTTATTAAGGTATTCCTGCCTGGCGGCTATTTTTACGGCCGCCGTCAGCGCAGCCCCTGATGAGATGCCGACGAGCAGCCCCTCGCATCTGACGAGGTCCCTACAGGTATTAAAGGCATCCTTTGCGTTAATGTCAATTATTTCCGTGACCACCGACCTGTCAAAGTTTTTCGGCACGAAATTCGCGCCGATGCCCTGGATTTTATGGGAAGCCGGCGCACATCCGTTAAGGACCGGCGATTCCTCCGGCTCCACGGCAAAGATTTCTATGTCTGAGTTCCTTTCTCTGAGGTATTTTCCGGCCCCCGAGATGGTGCCGCCGGAGCCTACCCCGGCAACGAAGGCGTCAATTTCCCCGTCCGTGTCCCGCCAGATTTCATGCCCCGTCGCGTAGTAGTGGACGAGGGGGTTGATGTGGTTGGTGAACTGGGAGGGGATGAAGGAATCCTTAATCTGCGATGCAAGTTCGTGGGCCTTTTCCACCGCCCTCTGCATGCCGTCCCTGCCCGGGGTGAGGACCAGTTTCGCCCCGTAGGCCTCAAGGAGCTTCCTCCTTTCAAGACTCATGGAATCGGGCATGGTGAGTATGACCTTATATCCCCTTGACGCGCCGACCATGGCAAGGCCTATGCCCGTATTGCCGCTGGTGGGCTCTATGATGGTGGAGCCTTTCTTCAGCGCGTCCCTGCGTTCCGCCTCAATGACCATGCCGTAGGCTATTCGGTCCTTGCTGCTGCCAGCCGGGTTCAGGTATTCAAGCTTCGCGATGAGGTTTGCCTTTACGCCGAAGGCCTCCATGTAGTTATTCAGTTTTAGGAGAGGTGTGTTGCCTATGAGTTTCGTTATTTTTTCTGCAATCATTATTTTTCCCTCCGCTTTCTCGCTTCCTTTAATTTTACCATTTAAAGCGCATAAATTCAAATTAATTTACGCAGGATGCCCCTAGTGCTATAATAAACGGGTGGAGGCAGACTATGGAAAAACTTGACAAGACATTCAGATACTATATGGGGCTGTTCAAGGAGGATAAGGAACTGGGGAAGCTTATGCAGAAGGTAAGCTTCCAGGATATCTTTAACCCGGAATTCCTCACGGCAAACAGCAAATTCACGTCCATGGACGATATGATCTGGCGCAGCGGCTTCGGGATCATGAACCTCCTCGAAGTGGAGAACGTGAATCAGGACAAATGGAACGCATACATCGCGGCGAACACGCCCTGCGCCACCTGGCACGATTTCGGTAAAATGGCCATGATAGACTGGATGAAAAAGACAGTAGACGGGCGGAAGAAAAAATAGATGGACATCATCCTGCATTCCTTAAACGTGATCCTGACGGTAATAATAATGATTGCCGCAGGTTTCATCATGGACAGGTGCGGCTGGTTCACCGACAGCGGCGTCGCGCTCATTGCCCGCATGGTGAACTACATCTGCCTGCCTGTGTGCATGCTCGCAAACATTGTCTCCCACTTTGACCATGACGGGCTCATAAAGATGGCTGGCGGCGCCATAGTGCCCTTCCTTTCCATGATAGGCGCCTACTGCATCATAAAGCTTATTGCCGCGCTTATGAAAGTACTCCGGGGAAGGCGGGGCATTTTCGTAAACAGCGTCTCATTTTCCGATATAATCTTCATCGGGCTTCCCATGACCATCGCCCTTTTCGGCGAGGAGGGCGTCCCTTATGTCATGGTATACTACATGGCAAACACCACGCTTTTCTGGACCATAGGCATGCATGAGCTCTCATGCGATGCGGGGCGCGAGGCGCCGCTATTGAGCCTCAGCACGCTGAGGATAATTTTTTCGCCGCCCCTCATGGGGTTTTTCACCGTGGTGACGCTCCTTATCCTAGACCTGCATCTTCCTGACCCAGTCTTTAAATCATGCTACTACATAGGCAGCATGACGAGCCCACTTGCTATGCTCTTTGTCGGCATAGCCATGAGCCGCACGGCCTGGAAGGAAATAATGTCCGATTTCACCATGTTCGTCGTCATGGTGGCCCGCTACCTCATATCCCCCATGATCGCGATACTGCTCCTCCCCGTCTTTAACATTGACGCCACCATGGGGAGGGTTTTCGTGATACTTGCGGCCATGCCCGTCATGACGAACCTTTCCATAATTTTAAAAACCTACGGGGGCGACTATAAATACGCCGCCATGCTGGTGACGGTGAGCACGTGCCTTGCGGCGGGAGTTACACCTTTCTACATGTGACTGGTGCACTGATATGGATATAGTAATCCACTCATTAAACGGCATAATAACGGTGATGCTGATAATCGGGACCGGCTTTGCCATGGAAAGGCTGGGCTGGTTCACGGAAAGCAGCGTGACCTTAATATAGCGCCTCGTGAACACCGGGGGCCTCCCGGCATACATGCTCACGAACATGGTTAGCCGCTTTGACGCTTCAGATCTTTTCGAGATTGGGCGGGGCACCGCAGTTCCCATGGTTTCCATGCTGCTCGGCTACTTTGCCGCAAGGATCCTTGCAGGGCTGGTTAAGGTGCCGACCGCATGCAGGGAGATTTTCATAGGCTGAATCACATTTTCATCCGTGATTTTTCAGTGGCTCCCCCTGGTGCTCGCCATCTTCGGCGAGGAAGGGCTTCCATATATAATGATTTACTACATTGCGAATACGGTCCTCTTCTGGACAATGGGGGTCTGTGAGGTTGCCCTTGACGCATTGGAAGAAGTGCCCTGGATAAGCCGAAAGGCCCTGAAGGTCATTTTAAACCCGCTCCTTATAGGGCTTATTATAGGAATCATCCTCGTCATGCTCGGCGTGAAGCTCCCTGAACCCGTCTACAGGTCATGTTACTATATAGGCAGCATGACGAGCCCCCTTGCCATGCTCTTTGTGGGGATTGCCATGAGCATGACAGCATGTGATGACATAAGGATCGATTTCCCGACCTGCGTCGCCATGCTTGGCAGGTTCTTCATCTGCCAGCTGCTCCTTTTCATGCTGCTACCCCTGTTTAACATCGGCACGGTCATGGGGAGGGTCTTTGTCATCTGTGCCGCGCTGTCGAGCGTTACGAACCTTTTCGTCGTTTTAAAGGGCTACGGCGGCGACTACAGGTACGCGGCCATGCTGGTCACGGTATCGACCTGCCTTTCGGTCTGCGTGATACCTTTTTACATGTGGCTTATCCACTAGGAAGGACATGGAAATAGTACTGCACTCACTAAACGGAATATTCATGGTAAGCCTTATGGCTGCGGCGGGCTTTATAATGGACAGGCGGGGCTGGTTCACGGAAGAAGGGACGATGCTCATATCGCACATTGTCCTGAATATCTGCCTGCCCCCTGCATGATGGTAAACATCATAAGCCGCTTCGACAGGGAGCAGCTTTTCAGTATGGCGCGGGGCGGCGTGCTGCCCTTCCTTTCCATCCTTGCATGATACGTGCTTGCGGAAATCCTCGCAAGGGTGCTCAGGGTCCATGAAATAAGGAATGGCATTTTCATAAACTGCGTGGCATTTTCTTCCGTCATTTTCCAGGGCCTGCCCCTGGGGATTGCCCTTTTTGGCGAGGAGGTGCTCCCCTATATTATGATTTATTACATGGCTGGCACCGTCACCTTCTGGACGATAGGAAACCACAGGCTTGCGGCAACTTCAGGGCAGAAGGTGCCCTGTCTCAGCAGAAGGACGCTGAAGGTGGTCTTTTCGCCGCCCCTTTTCGGCTTCATAACCGGCATGTTCCTCGTACTTACCGGGATAATGCTCCATGAACCAATATACAGGGCTTCTTACTACATAGGCAGCATGACGACGCCTATGGCTATGATTTCTATCGGCATCGCCTTAAGCAGGACCGAATGGAGCGAGATAAAACCCGATTTCCAGACGGCGGCAGCCATAGCGGGAAGGCTTTTCCTCTGTCCTTTGGTCCTCATGCTCATGATGCCCTTTTTTGACGTAGGCGAAACCATGGGGAAGGTCTTTGTCATCTGCGCCGCCTGCCCGCCTTCGTCAACCTTTCGATACTCTTAAAGGCTTACGGCGGCGACTACAGGTACGGCGCCATGATCGTCACGCTTACCACCATCGGCGCCCTTGTGGTAATACCTTTCTACATGTGGCTTGTATATTAGGAGATGCAATATGGATATAGTGCTTCACTCATTAAACGGAATACTGACCGTCATGTTGATGATGGCGGTGGGCTTTGCCATGGACAGGCGGGGCTGGTTCACGGAAGATGGCGTGTCCCTCGTGTCGCGGCTCGTGAACAACGTGTGCCTGCCTACCTACATGATAGCGAACCTGGTCTCCAGCTTTACCCAGGCGGACCTTTTCGACATTGGGAGGGGCGTCGCGGTGCCCCTTATTTCCATGCTGCTCGGCTACATTGCCGCAAGGATCATGGCGGGATACCTCGGCATAGCAAAAGGCAGGCGGGGCGTCTTCACCTGCTGCGTCGCCTTCTCTTCCGTCATTTTCCAGGGGCTGCCCCTGGGGATTGCCATTTTCGGCGAGGACGCGGTACCCTACATAATTGTCTACTACATGGCGAACGCCACCCTTTTCTGGACCATAGGCATGCATGAAATAGCCGCCGACGCCGGGGAGGAAGTGCTCTGGCTCAGCAGGAAATCCTTAAAGGCCATCCTGACCCCGCCGCTGCTCGGCTTTTTCGCGGGGATAATCCTGGTGCTCATTGAGGCAAAACTCCCCGAGCCCATTTTCAAATCCTGCTACTACATAGGCAGCATGACGAGCCCCCTTGCCATGCTCTTTATAGGGATAGGCCTCAGTCGCACCGACTGGAATGGGATAAGGCTTGACCTGCAGCTCATAGTAGCAGTCCTCGGGCGCTTTTTCGTCTGCCCGCTCCTTGTCTGGGTGCTGATGCCCTTTTTTGACGTAAGCGACATGATGGGGAATGTCTTCATCATCTGCGCCGCCATGCCCGGCATGACGAACCTTTCAATATTGTCCAAGGCCTACGGCGGCGACTACAAATACGGGGCAATGTTAGTTGCGGCAAGCACCGTCTGCTCCGCCTTCGTCATACCCTTTTACATGTGGCTCATC
>JAJQDY010000092.1 GCA_021201965.1 Phascolarctobacterium sp. | reverse complement strand
ACGCTGCTGACTTGATCTGTGGACTGCCTCGTAAGGAACTGGGCTACCGTACACCGGAAGAACTCTTTGACCCTGCCAAATGGCTCTGCTGTTGTGTAATCAAGCCCAGCTGAGTTGGACTCTATTAAACTTTTACACGGATGTGTTCAACTTGCACTTGCAATTTTCGCAAAAAAGATGATATAGATGCGGGAGTACTTGAAGATATGGTTTATCTTAAACTGCGGAATGAAGTGCAGGCAAGGTATATCCTGCAGAGACATCCTTGTAATGTAGATGAGAACGGAGTTACTCTTGACTGTGGCGTGAGGTTTATTTCCAAAGATATTGCAAGACATCTAGAAGGGTGCGCAGCACTGTTTATTTTAGCTGCCACACTTGGCAGCCGTATTGATACCGCTATACGTTGATTGACCATGCAAAGTGTGGCTGAAGGGGCGGCAGCGCAAGCAGTAGGTGCGGTACTTATTGAAAGCTATTGCGATGAAATATAGGAAAAAGCGGAAACAGGGGTATTAAAACAAAGATTAAGATTTTCCCCTGGTTATGGCGATTGGTCTGTTGTGGAGCAGAAAAAGATTTTTGAACTTTTAAACTGCCCGAAGAAAATAGGCGTTACCCTTACGGAAGGACTAATGATGGTTCCAACTAAATCGGTAATGGCCATTATAGGACTGGCGAGAGATTCAGAGAATATTGGCGGAAATGCAATATTTGTGTTAATAGGGATTGTGCTTATAGAGAGGAAAAGTAATGAATTTAAAGGAACTGTTAGGCAAAAAAATATTGTTCTTTGACGGCGCTATGGGAACAGTGCTTCAATCTTGTGTACTTCCCGCAGTGGAGTTGCCAGAAACGTGGAATATTACCCACCCTGATATTATAGAGAAAGTACATTTTGCCTATCTGGGTGCAGGAGCTGATATTATTAAGACCAATACTTTTGGGGCGAACAGGTTAAAATTTGCAGAACATGAATCGGATGCCATTATTAAGCGTGGAGTAGAAATTGCGAAAAAGGCCTGTGAGAAACATAAAAATGCTTTAGTAGCCCTTGATTTAGGTCCTACTGGCAAACTGCTTGCTCCATACGGAGATCTTCACCTTGAGAAAGCTGTTGATGTTTATGCTGGTATGATAAAAAGCGGCAGGGGTGCAGATATAATTCTTATAGAAACCATGAGCGATATCTATGAAGCTAAGGCAACCATTTTAGCTGCAAAGTAAAATTCCGATCTTCCAATAATGGTAACTTTTACTTTTGATGAAGACGGAAGACTTCTTACCGGAGGCAGTGTCGCTGCAGCCGCAGCAATGGTCGAGGGACTTGGAGCAGACGCTATAGGTTTTAACTGTGGATTGGGCCCTGCTCAGTTTAAAAAATTACTGCCAGATATGCTCTATTACAGCAATCTTCCTATAATTTTAAATCCTAACGCGGGAATGCCGGAAGAGCGGAACGGCAAGGCACATTTTGAGTTGTCTCCGGAAGAGTTTGCTGATTTAATGCATGAACTCGTAAAAAAGGCGTAAGCATTGCAGGAGGTTGTTGTGGAACAACGCCTGATCATATAGGAGCCCTTGTGAAAAAATGTTGGGACGTTTCTGCTGGTGGATGCCGCAATAATGGACTTACAATAGTATCGTCTTATGGAAAAGCCATTGTAATCGGAAAAGACCCTTTAATTATTGGTGAACAGATCAATCCTACCGGGAAGCCCAGGCTTAAGGAAGCCTTAAAAAACGGTGATATGGACTACATATGCCGCCTGGGTCTTGAACAGATATTAGGAGGCGCTCATATCCTTGATGTTAATGTAGGGATGCCAGGCATTAATGAAGCTAATGTTATCGAAAAAGCTGTAGTGTCACTTAAAACAGTGACAGATACGCCTCTTCAGGTAGATACCTCAAATTATGCCGCCATGGAGTGTGCTATGCGCATTTACAACGGAAGGCTGATTTTAAATTCCGTAAATGGAAAAAAGAAAGCCTTGAAAAAGTATTGCCAATCGCTGAAAAATATGGAGCAGTTCTTGTCGCCCTTTCTATGGATGATGATGGCATACCAGAAACTGCGGCAGAGCGTATTGCCATAGCGGAAAGAATTATGGCAACTGCGGCAGGATATGGAATAAAAAGCAGGGATATCTTGGTAGATCCGTTGACCCTTACAATAAGTACCGGAACTGCAAATGCGAAAACTGCACTTGAAGTCATCCATGAGTTGCAGGATCGTGGTATAAGGACAATCATGGGCGTATCTAATATTTCTTTTGGTCTTCCAGTACGAGATGCCATAAATAGCACTTTTTTTGCACTGGCCCTTAAAGCGGGACTTTCCTGCGGCATTATCAATCACCAGAGCAAGGCAATGGTTGGCGTTTATTTGGCCTACAGAGCTCTGAATGGGATTGACGAAAATTGCGGGGAATACATAGAACATTTTGCAGGTACAAAAAAACGGAAGTTTCAGGTACAGGGGATATAGGGCTCTATGATGCCATCGTAAAAGGGCTGACTGGGGCGGCAAAAAATGCGGCGGTTGAGATACTGAAAAAAGGGGATCCACTTGATATAATTAATAACTATCTCATACCAGTCCTTAACTATGTTGGGGATGGTTTTGAAGGAAAGAGATTGTATTTGCTACAATTGCTTATGAGTGCGGACGCAGCAAGGGCTGCTTTCGATATACTTAGGGATACTTTAGGCGGTAAAGGAGAGGATGATGGCGAAGCAATCGTTATTGCAACGGTATATGGAGATATACACGATATCGGCAAAAACATCGTGAAGGTGCTCTTGCAGAATTATGGATATAAAGTTATAGATTTGGGAAAGGACGTACCCGTAGATGATGTGGTAAATGCTGCAAAAGAGCATGGAGCAAAACTAGTAGGTCTTTCGGCTTTTATGACAACCACAGTTCCTGCAATGGCTGAAACCATAAATGCCCTCCGCATGGAAACCGATTGCAGAATTGTGGTCGGCGGAGCTGTGCTTACGGCAGAATGGGTAAATGCAGTAGGCGCAGATTGTTATGCTGCCAGTGCTGTAAGAGCAATCCAGTATGCCAATACCATCTTCGGGAAATAAGGAGGTAGGGGAATTATGAATATTTACGTATGGAGACATAACAAGACATATCACAGTTATAGTATGATTGAAGAACCATGCATCAATAATGACTTTTATCTTGATGCTTTGGCCATAGTTGCGGCAAATACCTTTGATGAAGCGCTGGAAGTACTCGCCGAAGAAAATAAGGGCTGGCGTACTGATGACTTGCGTGAATTGGCCTGCCGAGTATACCCTGCTGATAAGGCAGGAGTTATTTTTACGGAGCTAAGGGGAGCCATTCATCATCTATAATTAAAAACAGTGTCTGTTTTGCTACAAAGAAAAACAGGCACTGTACTATTTAATGGGTTCATAAATTATGAATATATTATTTCATAAGTATTGAGTGTTGAGGAATATACAATTTATTTGACACTGACATTCCCTGTTGGTAGAATTAAATAATAGCATAAAGCATGAATTTAAACCATGAAAGGAGCATTTGCTGTAGTCAAATAAACTAAACATCTAGTGGGGGTATTTTGGATGAAAGTTGCGGTTATTATGGGTAGTGATTCTGACTGGCCAATCCTCGAATCGGCAGAAAAGACCTTAAATGAATTTGAAATAGAAGTGGAAGTGATTGTCGCTTCTGCTCACCGCACTCCCGAGAAAGTACATGACTTTGCTGCCAGCGCAAAAGATCGAGGCATTGAAGTAATTATTGCAGCTGCTGGAGCTGCTGCACATCTTGGTGGTGTAATTGCGGCTTTTACTACACTTCCAGTTATAGGCATTCCCATTAATGCAACACCATTAAACGGGATGGACGCACTCTTAAGTTTCGTTCAGATGCCTTCTGGCATTCCTGTTGCCACCATGGCAATAAACGGAGCAAAAAATGCTGCCATTTTTGCAGCGGAGATTTTGGCGTTAAAATATCCGAAACTTGCGGATAAACTGGCTGAAGAAAGAGTGAAAATGCAGAAAGAAGTGGAAAAAAAAGAAGAAAAATTGGCAAAACTCCGTGCTGATGGCAAATAAGGAGAATAATCGTGGAAAATTTTTTACAGGAAGATAAATTGCATGAAGAATGTGGGGTTTTTGGTATATACAGCCGTGTAGAAGATGTAGCCCTTAATACCTATTGGGGACTTTATGCGCTTCAGCATCGTGGGCAGGAGAGCACTGGTATCACCGTGGCTGATGGTAGAACAATGACGGTGAAAAAAGGAATGGGCCTGGTATCAGATGTTTTTAAAGACGGTGTTTCCAACCTCAAAGGGCATGCAGCCATAGGACATGTACGTTATTCTACCACAGGTGCTAGCAAGGCATATAATGTACAGCCATTGAGGGTGTATTTTGATGGCGGCAATTTAGCTCTTTGCCATAACGGAAATCTTACTAATGCTGGCCAATTGCGAAGAAAAATTGCTAAAGAAGGAGAAATTTTTCAAACGACCCTTGATACGGAAGTAGTGCTGGGGCTCATAGCTAGGAGTAGAAAAGACACTATAGAAGAACGCATTGCTGATGCGATGGGGCAGGTTGAAGGGGCATATGCATTCCTTATTATGACGGATGATAAAATTATTGCCGCCCGTGATCCATACGGATTTCGACCTCTTGCCTTAGGGCATATAGAAAATGGCTGGTGTGTAGCCTCGGAATCCTGTGCTTTCGATCTTGTGGGCGCAGAAATGGTTCGGAATGTTTTGCCTGGAGAAATGATAATTATAAGCAGTGGTACGGAAGAACCGGAAAGTATTATGTTTAGTGAAATAGTGCCTGAGAAAACCGCCCACTGTATTTTTGAATATGTATATTTTGCACGCAATGACAGCGTTATTGATAAACAGTCAGTATACATGTCCCGCATAAATATGGGGCGCGAGTTGGCGAGGGAAACCAAGGATATTAATTCCGATATCGTGATTTCCGTTCCGGACTCAGGCACAGCAGCGGCCATAGGTTACTCCCAGGAAGCAGGAGTTCCTTTTATGGAGGGACTTACCAAAAACCGCTACGTAGGGAGGACATTTATTCAACCAACTCAGAAACAACGTCAGAATGCGGTACGGTTGAAGCTTAATCCGGTTAAGGACGTGGTTTTCGGAAAATCAGTGGTTATGGTGGATGATTCGATAGTACGTGGTACTACCAGTGGGAAGATTGTAAAACTTCTAAAAGATGCTGGCGCCCGAGAAGTGCATGTATGTATTTCCTCTCCTCCGGTATCAAACTGCTGCTATTACGGCATTGATACGTCCGAACGCAGGGAGCTTATTGCTGCCAGCTGCACGGAAGAAGAAATCTGTAAATATATCGGTGCTGATAGTTTGCATTATATTTCTATTGAAGGTATGAAGCGGGCAGTTACGGCTATAAGTCCAGATTGTTTGTGTTGCGCTTGCTTTACCGCACAATATCCTGACGGGGCTGATGTTGTGATAAGTGAGGAACCTGAACATGACATTGAATGAGAAGGAGACAGGTATGAGCGTAGAAAAGGAAAAACTTACCTATGCCGCTGCTGGAGTGGATATTGACGCTGGGAATACGGCCGTGGAACTCATGAAAGACAGTGTGCGCGCAACCTACAGGGATGAAGTTATAGGAGATCTAGGAGGTTTTGGCGGGCTTTTTGCTCTTGATATGAATAAATATAGGGAACCGGTTCTGGTTTCTGGTACTGATGGAGTAGGTACTAAGCTGAAATTGGCATTTATGGCTAACAAGCACAATACTATAGGTCAGGATGCCGTAGCTATGTGTGTCAATGATATTTTAGTGCAGGGAGCAGAACCGCTGTTTTTTTTGGATTATATAGCGGTAGATAAGGTGAATCCGGGAAAAGTAGCTAATATTGTACGAGGCGTTGCTGCTGCTTGCAGTGAATCGGGCTGTGCCCTTATAGGTGGTGAAACAGCTGAAATGGCAGGTTTTTATGCCAACGGGGAATATGATATCGCGGGTTTTTGCGTAGGCGTTGTGGAACGCAGCAAAATGATTACTGGATCAAAGGTAAAAGATGGGGACGTGCTCCTCGGTCTTCCGTCAAGCGGCGTACATTCCAACGGATTTTCCTTGGTACGTAAAATCTGCTTTGATGCAATGAATTTTACAATGGATACGTATGTGGAGGATTTCGGCTGTACGCTGGGAGAGGAACTTTTGACCCCAACTAGGCTTTATCCAAAGATATGCCTTCCGTTAATTGAAAAATTTGACCTCCATGCCATGGTGCACATCACTGGTGGTGGATTTTATGGTAATATTCCAAGAATACTGCCTGAAAACTTCAATGCTGAAATCAACGCATCTTCGTGGGAAATACCTCAAGTCTTTAAAAAATTGCAGGAATGGGGAAATGTTCCTTGGAAGGAAATGTACCGTACCTTTAATATGGGTATTGGTATGGTGCTCGTAGTTGATCCTGCTGAAGCAGGGGGCATTTGTGAATATCTGGAGCAGGCGGGTGAAAGATTCTTTGAACTGGGAAAGATTGCTAAAGGGAGCGGGAAGACCCTGATGAAAGGTGGCGTGTTCGGTGGATAAGCGTAAAATAGGGGTTCTTGTAAGCGGCAGAGGAAGCAATCTCCAGGCAATTATTGACTGTATTTCGAAAGGGGATATTCCTCTTGAAATTACTGCCGTCATAAGTGACAAGGATGATGTGCTGGCCTTAGAGCGAGCTGCAAAGGCAAAAATTGCTGGGTTTACGGTAAACCGCAGGGAATGTTCATCAAAAGAAGAGTTTGAAGAAAAAATTAATGCCATTCTTATTAAAGCTGGTTGTGAACTGGTCGTTTTGGCAGGTTTTATGCGCATTTTGAGTGCGGCTTTTGTAAATAGATGGCAGAATAGAATCATTAATATACATCCAGCAGTGCTGCCGAGTTTCCCAGGACTTGATGCTCAGAAACAGGCTGTTAATTATGGCGTAAAGATTTCGGGCTGTACAGTGCACTTCGTGGATGAAGGGACGGACAGCGGTCCTATTATTCTGCAGAAAACCGTATTCGTATTGGACGGAGATACAGAAGAGACTTTAGCAGCAAGGATTTTGGAGCAAGAACATAAGGCACTACCTGAAGCATTGAAATTATGGGCAGAAAATAAGCTTATAATTGAAGGACGTTGCGTAAAAATATTGGCTTAGGAAAAGGGTGGAAGAAATGGAAATAAAAAGAGCGCTACTAAGTGTTTCCGATAAGACGGGAATCATAGATTTGGCAAGGTTCTTACATGAAAACGGTGTGGAAATCATTTCCACTGGTGGAACCATGCAGGTAATAAAAGAAGCTGGAATCCCCGTCACATGTGTAAGCGATGTTACAGGGTTTCCTGAAATTATGGACGGCCGCATTAAAACCTTAAATCCGAAGATTCACGGCGGTATTCTTGCCGTACGTGCCAAGAAGGAGCATATGGCTGCGTTGAAAGAGCACGGTATATTACCGATTGATCTTGTGGTGGTGAACCTTTATCCTTTCCGCAAAACTGTGGCCAAAGAAGGAGTAACGGAGGCAGAGGCCATTGAAAATATTGATATTGGAGGACATGCAATGGTACGTGCAACGGCCAAAAATTTTATGGACGTGGTTATCGTCACTTATCCCAACCGCTATGAAAGCCTTATGACCATGCTTAAGGAAACAGGCGGCGTTGATGTAAGGACAAGGAAGGAATTAGCGCTTGAAGCTTTTGCCCATACGTCTGAATATGACGCTATGATCAGCAGTTATTTTAAAAAAATCTTATCTTAAGTGAGGGAAATTATATGAGAATTTTACTTATCGGCGGTGGCGGCAGGGAACATGCTTTGGCATGGAAACTTGCCCAAAGCCCTAAAGTAGAAAAAATATTTGCCGTACCAGGTAATCCTGGTATCAGGCAAATCGAAAAATGCGTCTGTATAGCCTCAAAGCTAAAAGATTTTGAAAGTCTTGCCGATTATGCAGAAGAAGAAAGCATTGACCTTACTGTGGTAGGGCCTGAAGCTTCCTTAGTTGGAGGAATTGCTGATGTATTTAAACGTCGTGGGCTCCCAATATTCGGACCATCAAAATCTGCTGCCCAGCTTGAGGGGTCTAAAGCTTTTGCTAAAGAAATAATGGCCAAATATGGAATTCCTACCGCTTTTTTTAAAATTTGTGGCGATATAGAAACGGCTAAGGTATATATAAAGG
>JAJQDY010000056.1 GCA_021201965.1 Phascolarctobacterium sp. | reverse complement strand
GGATTCAATCGCTATGGATTTTTTAACTGTTCAACTTCATTTTACAATCGACCATAATTCCTTTTTTCTTGTTGTAATTTAATTCTTTTTTCTAAAAAACTCTTTGTGGTGTTCTCCATCTATCTATTCTTCGTTATTCAACAGTATATCTTATAAAACTTCTTCAGCAATTTTTTCTAGTTCAGCCTTTTCACGTTTAACAACGCCTTCAACATATACGTTTACAGTACATACTTCATAACCCGCCATTTTTTCCACTGCGTCCTTGACCGCTTCTTGTATCTGTAATGCTATTTCTGGAATAAAATTTCCATATTCAATATTGACGTATATACTTATGGTAACCACTTTTCCGTCAAAGCTCAGACGAACACCCTTGGAAGAATTTTCTTTCCCGAGAAACTGATTAATATTATCGGTAAGGCCCCCACTCATGCTGTGTACACCAGGTATTTCCTGAACTGCTAAACTAGCAACAATGGAAACCACTTCATCTGCTACTCTAATATCGCCTATGTCTTCTGCTGTTTCGTTTGTCTCGTCATCTGCTGCAGTATTTTTATTCATCAATGTTTTATACTTGCTCATAACAAGTACCTCCTGCTCTCAAACAAAACTGATTATATTTCCTTAGTTTACCATTATTTTACTATCATTTTATTATAGCATACTAATATTTATTTTTCTATAGAAAGATGCATAAAAAACAGCAGCTTAAGCTGCTGTTTTTTATCACGCACGTTCTATATAGTCACCAGTTCTAGTATCAATCCGCAAAACATCCCCTTCATTAATAAATAGAGGTACCTTTACAATATATCCTGTATCCATTTTTGCATTTTTACTGCCGCCAGTAGCAGTATCTCCACGGATCCCAGGATCAGTTTCAATAACGGCAAGTTCCACCGTATTCGGAAGGTCAATCCCAAGAATCTTGTTGTCATAGATCATAATTTTTACATCCATGTTTTCTTTCAAGAAATTAAGAGCTTCACCAAGTTGTTCCTTTGAAAGTTCCATCTGCTCATAAGTTTCATTATCCATGAACACATACATTCCGTCAGATTCATATAAATACTGCATTTCACGTCGATCTATGCGTGCTCTCGGGAATCTTTCGCCTGCATTAAAGGCACGCTCGACAACAGCACCAGTGCACAGATTACGCAATTTAGCACGTACAAAGGCTGCTCCTTTCCCAGGTTTTACATGCTGAAATTCTACTACTTGCCAAGCGTCACCATCAATAGTTATAGTTACATTTGTTTTGAATTCGTTTGTAGAAATCATTGGTTCATCCCCCTGTAATTTTTTTCAAATTCAAAAAATTTCAATTATCTGTTTTTTTATCCCACTCAGGGCATATGCCCCTTCTTCAGTTAAGACAATCGTGTCTTCTATACGAACCCCGCCCTTTCCAGGAATGTATATTCCAGGTTCAATAGTAAAAACCATACCCGCCAACAGTTCAGTTTCGCCATGTCTACTGATTGTTGGCATTTCGTGTATTTCAAGCCCAACGCCGTGCCCAAGCCCATGAATGAAATACTTTCCATACCCTCTGCGAAAAATATAATCCCTCACGATAGCATCAAGATCTTTCCCTTTCATACCAGTCCTTGCTGATTTCATCCCAAGACGCTGTGCTTCCTCTACAACCGTATACATTTCCTTATGCCAAGAATTAGCCACACCAAGAACCACTGTTCTTGTTATATCGGAATGATATCCATGGCATACGGCTCCAAAATCAAAAGTAATAAAGTCACCATTTTCAATAACTCTATCAGTCGGCATACTATGCGGAAGAGCACTACGCTCTCCACTTGCAACTATGGTATCAAATGAGAGTTTTTCACTGCCCTCAGCACGCATATAGTATTCCAGTTTACCAGCCAATGATCTTTCAGTACATCCTGGTCTAATATCATTTAAAATAAGGGTAAAGGCATTATCTGCAATGCGTGCCGCATCAAGAAGAAACCCTAGTTCCTTTTTATCCTTAATCATACGAATGTTGTCGAAATTAAGACTTTTTAAAGTAGCATCCGAAAGAAATTTCTGGAGTACAACGATATCTGTATAAGAAAAGAAATTTCCGTCAAACCCAACCATTTTAGAATTTTTGGCAAGTTCCGCGACGGTTTTCCAGATACTATCACTATACTCGCGAACCTCGAAAATTTTAATTTCGTTCTTTGCCTGTTCACTGTATCTCCCGTCAGTAATAAGTACTCCTTTTAGTTTGTCTATATAAAGCAGACTGGAATCACCAGTAAATCCTGTTACGTAACTTATAGTGATAGGGTTTTTTATAATAATACTGTCAACTTGTTCAGCGGACATTATTTCCATAACCTTAGAAAGACGTGCCATTTTTCACCTCAATATTTAAACAAATTACCTAAATATTTTATCATTCCCCAAAGGAAGTTTCAAAAATTTCTTCTTCAAATGGCAAGTTTTTAATAATATCAAGTATCTGTATTAAAGTATATAGTGTCGGATAAAAAAGCATAAGCACTTTATCGGCATCTATCATATTACCAGTTGAAAGATGACCAAATCCCTGCATTATCCAATTAACATAAGCAATTTTTTCTGTAGCCACCCGTACAAAAATAATATTATTCATTACAGTTTCCTCCGTGCAAGGGAATTTACCAATAATTTTTCAGAAGCGGAAGAAGAAAATTTCATTTGGGCATGAGGAGCGTAGCTTATGGGATTTCCACCTTCATCTTGCATGTTTTTGATATTCATTTCACAAATTCTGCCATCTGGCATAAGTACTTCCAGAACTTCGCCCTCTGCTACATGATTGCGTTGCTCAAAATATGCTCTCTTAAGTTTTTCATCGTAGCCTATAACAATGCCTACAAAATCATAAGTCCGCTCATAGCTTGACGTATTATAAATCTGGGCTTCGCTATCAGGTTTACCAAGAAAAAATGCCGTAGTATATGGCCTGTGAGAAACCTTTTCCAGTTCTTCATGCCAAACTTTAGAATCTTTTTCTCCTCCTGAAATAAAAATATCAATTGCTTTCCTGTATACACTAACCACAGTAGCCACATAATGAATACTTTTCATGCGACCTTCAATTTTAAAACTACTAACTCCTGCACTAATGAGTTGTGGTATATAATCAATAAGACAAAGATCTCCTGAGTTCATAATATAAGTACCGCGATTATCTTCCACTATATCAAAAAATTTATCTGGCCTTGTCTTTTCCATAAGAGTGTATTCCCAACGGCAAGCCTGAACACATGCTCCACGATTACTGTCACGTCCCGCAAGATAATTGCTGAGCAGGCAGCGGCCGCTATAAGATATACACATGGCGCCATGAACGAAAGCTTCAAGTTCGGTATCCGTTTTTATCACAATTTCCTTAATTTCCTTAAAAGAAAGTTCACGAGCGAGAACCACCCTTTTTGCTCCCATTTTTTTCCACGCAAGTACAGCCTCATAATTTGTTATATTGGCCTGGGTACTGACATGAAGCGGCATATAAGGTACAATACGTCTGGCTATTGTAAATACTCCAAGATCTGAAACAATCAAGGCATCTGCTCCCACCCTTTCTAAATCCGAAAGATACTGCGGCAGTTTATAAATATCATTATTATGAGCAAAAATATTGACCGTTACATAAACTTTTCTGCCAAGATTATGGGCAAATTCTGTTATTTCTTCTATTTCCTCAAGAGAAAAATTATCTGCAAAAGCCCTTAGCCCAAACATTTTACCGCCAAGATAAACGGCATCTGCTCCATATAAAAAAGCCATCTTTCCTTTTTCCATGTTCCCTGCCGGTGCCAAAAGTTCCGGCTTTTTGAGTATCGTCATTTATTTCCCTCATTCGTTTCATAAACAGCGTTCTGATGCTCAATATATGTTGTGCCAAAGCGGTGATGTCCGTCCTTTTCCGCCACAAAATAAAGATAATCTGTCCGCTCGGGATTAAGCACGGACTTAATAGCCTTCATTCCTGGACAAGCAATTGGTCCTGGCGGCAACCCAATATTCTGGTAGGTATTATAGGGGTCCTCTATTTCAATATCCTTAAAAGTTATAATATCTCTTTGCTTGCCCCCCAAAATATACTGTATAGTAGTATCCGACTGAATAGGCATGCCTATCTCAAGCCTTTTCAGAAAAACCCCTGCAATGCGAGGCTGTTCTTCAGGAAATACCGCCTCTTTTTCCACCATAGAAGCTATATTTATAACGTCACGCAAAGACATCATCTGCCTATGCGCTGCCTCAAAAATATCTTCCTTTTTCATCTCGCTGTTAAACTGTTCTACCATTTTTTCCAACAACTGCACTTCCGTGATATCAGCAGAAAGTTCATATGTGGCAGGAAATATAAACCCTTCAGCAGTATAACGCACATTAGGATCGTTTGTTCTCATATAGTAATATGGAGCATATCTTTTGGCCGCATCCATAAATTTTTTTGCGCTCCCGAGACCTTCTATTTCAATCTTCTCTGCAGTTCTTACAACAGTAAAACCTTCCGGTAAAGTAAAGCTAAGGAACTGTACTTTTCCCTTAGAAAGTACCCCAATAATCTCCCTGTTGCTCAGCCCTCCTTCTAACTGGTAAACTCCTGCCTGAAGTTTTTCCGCAGACCCCATAAGTCTGGCTTCCATACGAAAAGCACTAGTATTTTTTACGAGCTGTCTTTCATTTAGCATATCAGCAATTTCCGCAGTAGTCATTCCTTCAGCTATCCGTACTACTCTGGATCCCTGGTATGCAAACTCCCGATTATTTCCCATATCGTGAAAGACCTTTAAAAAAAATAGTATTAATATTATCAAGCTCGCGGCAATATAATAAAAATGTTTTTTATGGAACTTTTTCAATTCTGTCCTCCAAATATAATTGTCAGCGTAGTAAGTGCTTTGAGAAAAATACCGGACCTAAGTTCGGCATTTTTCAATTATCTTCCAAATTTGTTAAATAATTTTTCGTAAGCTTCCCTAACTTCTTCAAATTCCTTGTCAGTAGGATCTAAATAAACCGACTCTCCATTTTCATCGAACTCAATGCGAGCTATAACTGCGCTGTCTTCGTCGCACTTTCCATCCGCACAATCACAAGACTTGTCATTTATGCATGATAAAATTGCGTAATTTTTACTGCCCAAAGGAATTACCATTTCCTCAAGGAAATAAGATTCATTGCCTTCCTCGTCAGTAATTACGACAATGTTATTTATTTCATCATTCATCATCGCCTGAATTTCAGATTCCATAGAACCCTTTTCCATATTGCACCTCGCATATTATTTCTGTTTTATTTTATAATAATTCTCATATATATTCAAAACCGCCTGCTATCAATATAATTTTGCAATATTACCACTGCAGCCAACTTATCAATAACATTTTTTCTTTTTCCGCGGCGTACATCAGCATCAATAAGAACCTTCTCCGCAACTACAGTAGAAAGCCTTTCGTCCCATAAAACTACCTGCAGCTTTGGAAAACGACAGCGCATTTCATTAGCAAAATTTTCGCTTATTTGCGCACTCTCTCCGATAGTACCATTCATGTTTTTCGGATATCCAATTACAACAGTATCAACCTCATTTTCTCTAATGAACTTGCCCAAATAGGAAAAATCTTGTTCCACTCCAGCCCTTTTTATAGTTTCTGCCCCATTTGCAATTAGTCCCATAAAATCACTTACAGCAACGCCAATTGTCCTACTTCCTACATCAAGAGACATTACTCGCATATCACTTCAGCCCCTTAAGATAGCTGATGACCAGCTCTTCAATAAGCTCATAACGTTCATGGCGACGCAGTTTTGTACGCGCATCATCATAACTAGTTATATATGCCGGATCTCCACTTAGAAAATATCCCGTTAGTTGGTCAACCGGATTATACCCCTTTTCCTTAAGAGCTCTGCAGACGTCTTTTAAAGTTTCAGCCACTTCTTTTTTGTCAGGATTTCTCCTAAACATCATAGTTTCCTGAGATACATCACTCATAACCGACTCCTCCTTCATTACTCTTAATATTATTTTATCATACTTTAAATGAAAATGCTTTAAAACCAAAAGACGTTCCCTTGCGAGAACGTCTTTTTCATTTATTAATTAATCTGGTCCTCAATAATATCCCATGCAGCTCCAAGTGCCGTATCAAGTTTCGCAGTATCATTTCCACCTGCCTGTGCCATATCTGGACGCCCACCACCTCTTCCTCCACAGATGGCAGATATGGCCTTTACTATATTGCCCGCATGCACACCTTTTTCTACAGCTTCTTTTGTCGCCATTGCTAGAATACTGATTTTTTCGTTATTAAAAATTGACGCGAGGACTACCACACCACCAGTTTTGTCTCTCATCTTATCACCGAGACTACGCAAAGCCTCAGGATTTTCCGCCGTTACTTTCTGCACAAGGACCGACACATCATTTATTTCGCGTATATTGTCTGCAGCGTCACTTGCCTGCCCCGCCGCAAGCTCTCCGGTAAGCTCGTCAACCTTTTTCAACGTACTCTTATATTCAGACTGTAGCATTTCAAGACGTATTGGTAAATCGTTTATACGACATTTCAATGATATAGCTAGCTTTCTTATCATATCTTCCGTCTCATTTACATGGAGAATTGCACCATGTCCAGTAACGGCCTCAATACGCCGTACTCCTGCTCCAGTACTGCCCTCTGCAATAATTTTAAACATTCCAATCTGGGCAGTGTTATTTACATGGCTTCCGCCACATAATTCCATGGAAAAGCTGGGAATAGTAACTACTCTCACTATGGATCCATATTTTTCACCAAAAAGTGCCATTGCTCCGCATTTTTTAGCTTCTACAATCGGCAGTTCCTCGATTTCTACGTTGATCCCTGCAAGAATTTCATCATTAACCAATGTTTCCACCTGTTTTATCTCATCATCCGTCATCTGTGAAAAATGGGAAAAATCAAAACGCAGACGGTCTGGTCCTACATAGCTTCCCGCCTGATTTACATGCTCTCCAAGAACCCTTTTTAAAGCAGCATGTAGAAGATGGGTGGCAGTATGGTTGCGTGCAATATCCATTTTTCGCTTGGCATCTATTTCAAAAACTATATTTTCGCCAGCCGAAACAGTTCCGTCAATAACTGTTCCAAGCATTATGGTAGCTCCATCTGGTAATTTCCTTGTTCCAGTAATGTTTATGACGCCTAACGGCGCAATAATACGCCCTATATCGCCAATCTGTCCGCCCCCTTCAGCATGAAAAGCGGTAATGTCAGAAATTATGGCAACATCACAACCGTCAGCCATGGTTTCCACTGACTGTGCATCCTGCGCTGGATAGAGTTTTAGTATAGTCCCCTTCTTTGTCTTTTCATCAACTTTCAAAGCGGCAATATCCAGTCCTCTGGTATTATAAATTACAGGTATTCCTGCCTTGTCATCCCTAGCTTCACGTGCCATCTTACGCTGCACTGCAAGAGCTTTTTCAAAGCCGTCTTTATCTACTGTCATACCTTGCTCTGCAAGTATTTCCTCTGTAAGTTCCATAGGAAAGCCAAAAGTGTCGCTGAGTTTAAATGCTGTAGCACCATTTAACACAGTTGTATTTTCCGCCTCAAGTTTCCATATTTCGTCTTTTAATAATTCACTTCCCTGCTTTAATGTACGCAGAAAACTTGTTTCCTCCATTTCGATGACTTTCTGGATATATGTACGTTTTTCTGTAAGATTAGTATATATATGGCCGAACATTTTAATAATCACATCAACGGCCCCTGCAAGAAACATTCCGTTAATACCTATAATCCTCCCGTGACGTACGGCACGACGCAATACACGGCGGAGTATATATCCCCTACCCTCATTTAACGGTAATATACCATCGCCAATCATGAAGGTAATACTGCGGGCATGATCTGCAATAACCTTAAGAGACACATCAATTTTCTTATCCTTCCCATATTCAACACCTGCTACATTTGCCGCATATTCGATAATTGGAAAGATAAGATCCGTTTCAAAATTGGAAGGTTTTTCCTGAATTACAGATGCTAGACGCTCAAGTCCTGCACCAGTATCTATATTCTTACTTTTTAGCGGTGAATATGTCCCGTCATCATTCTGGTTATACTGAGTGAATACTAGATTCCAGATTTCAAAAAACCGATCACAATCGCACCCTACTGTACATTCAGGACGGCCGCATCCACGTTCTTTTCCAAGATCCACATGGATTTCAGAACACGGTCCGCAGGGTCCAATTCCGATTTCCCAGAAATTTTCCTCAAGACGCACGATTCTTTCATCTAGCACACCACCCACATTATGCCAGATATCGT
>JAJQDY010000054.1 GCA_021201965.1 Phascolarctobacterium sp. | reverse complement strand
TCGCTGCCGTCAGCGTCGTCTTGCCATGGTCTACGTGACCTATTGTGCCTATGTTAGCATGTGGTTTTGTCCTTTCGTATTTAGCTTTTGCCATTTGTCTTCCTCCTTACTTATCCTTAAAATCCATTTGTTAAAATTCATGCCCTAGTCCCTTTATTTTTAGCAATAATTGCTTCGGCAATGTTTTTTGGAACATCTTCATAGTAATCTACTTCCATTGAGTAGTTACCGCGTCCTTGGGTCTTGCTTCGCAAGTCCGTTGCATATCCAAACATCTCAGCCAGCGGAACATAGGCGTTAATAACTTGTGCTCCATTACGCATTTCCATACCGTCGATACGTCCGCGGCGAGAGTTTATATCGCCAATTACATCCCCCATATATTCTTCTGGGACAATAACCTCTACCTTCATATAAGGTTCAAGAATTACCGGTTCGGCCTTCTGGGCTCCGGCTTTAAACCCGATGGACCCTGCTATTTTAAAAGCCATTTCTGAGGAATCTACTTCGTGATATGAACCATCATAAACGGTAACAGCAATATCAACCATAGGATATCCTGCAAGAACACCATTTGCCATAGCTTCCTTGACACCTGTTTCTATAGGGGCAATATATTCCTTTGGAATAACTCCACCGACTATTTTATTTTCAAACAGGAATCCTTCGCCAGGCTGTCTCGGAGAAATCTCCAACCAGCAGTGTCCGTATTGCCCTTTACCACCGGATTGCCGTACAAATTTGCCTTCAGCCTGGACCGATTTTCGTATAGTTTCTCTATATGCAACCTGCGGATTTCCGACAATACATCCTACTTTAAATTCTCTCAGTAGTCTGTCAACTATAATATCTAAATGCAGTTCGCCCATACCTGAAATAATCGTCTGGGATGTTTCAGGATCTGTATGAACCCGGAAAGTAGGATCTTCTTCAGCAAGTTTCTGCAAAGCAATGCCCATTTTTTCCTGGTCCGCCTTGGTTTTAGGTTCAACTGCAACTGAAATTACAGGATCTGGAAATTCAATAGACTCAAGTAAAATCTCTTTTTTTTCATCACAAAGGGTGTCCCCTGTGGTTGTGTCCTTTAACCCTACAGCAGCTGCAATATCACCCGCATATGCTATTTCAATTTCTTCACGGTGATTGGCATGCATTTGCAAGATACGCCCAATGCGTTCCTTCTTTCCCTTTATTGAATTATATACATAAGAACCAGCACTAAGTGTACCAGAGTATATGCGGAAAAATGCCAATTTGCCGACAAAAGGATCCGTCATAATCTTAAAAGCCAACGCAGAAAATGGCGCTTCATCACTCGAAGGACGCTCGTCTTCTTCTCCTGTCTCAGGATTAATGCCTTTAATAGGTGGAATATCGGTCGGTGCAGGCATGAACGCAATTATGGCATCGAGTAAAGGCTGTACGCCCTTGTTTTTATAGGAAGAACCGCAACATACAGGGGTCATTTTTCCTGCTATGGTCTGCTTACGAATCCCTGCGAAAATTTCTTCTTCGGTTAACTCTTCGCCTTCCAGATATTTCATCATAAGTTCATCATCGCTTTCAGCTACCGATTCCAGAAGCTGAACACGATATTCCTTGGCTTTTTCTTTCATATCTTCAGGAATTTCAATGAACTCCTCTTCTTTGCCAAGTACATCATCATAAACAATGGCCTGCATTTTTATAAGGTCAATTACACCTTCAAAAGTATCCTCAAAACCAATAGGCAGCTGGATTGGTACAGCATTGGCACCTAAGCGATCTTTCATCATCTGCACTACATTATAGAAATCCGCACCAGTAATATCCATTTTATTTACATAAGCTATACGGGGAACATGATACTTGTCAGCCTGCCTCCACACGGTTTCAGACTGAGGTTCAACGCCACCCTTGGCACAGAATACTGCCACTGAACCATCAAGTACTCTCAGGGCCCTCTCAACCTCAACTGTAAAGTCAACGTGTCCTGGAGTATCAATAATATTGATACGGTGTATATCATATTGATTTTGAGTACCGCACCACATACATGTCGTGGCTGCTGATGTGATGGTTATGCCGCGTTCCTGCTCCTGAACCATCCAGTCCATGGTAGCACCGCCATCATGCACCTCTCCGATTTTATGAGTTTTACCCGTATAAAACAGAATCCGTTCTGTAGTAGTGGTTTTACCAGCATCAATATGAGCCATAATACCGATATTTCTGGTTCTTTCAAGCGGAATTTGTCTGCCCACTTTTAATCCTCCTCAATATCAAATAGACAGGCCCTTACCAGCGGTAATGAGCAAATGCTCTATTTGCTTCTGCCATTTTATGAGTATCTTCACGTTTTTTTACAGACGCGCCAGTTGAATTAGCTGCATCCATAAGCTCTGCAGCTACACGTTCGCACATGGTTCTTTCTCCACGCAAACGAGAGAAATTTACCAACCAGCGGATACCGAGAGTAGTTTTACGGTCGGCACGGACCTCTACCGGAACCTGGTAATTAGCTCCGCCTACTCGGCGAGCACGTACTTCCAGTAGTGGAATTACATTTTGCATTGCAGCATCAAATACTTCCAAGGGATATTTTCCCGTTTTAGCACGAACAATGTCGAATGCATCATATACGATACGTTCTGCAATACCTTTCTTACCATTAAGCATAATTTTATTTATAAATCTCGTTAAAAGCTTAGAACCGTACACCGGATCCGGCAATACGTCCCGCTTAGCAATAGATCCTTTTCTAGGCACGTGTTTTCCCTCCTTTTAGTTGCTAGCATTTCTTATTGTTCTTTTACTCATTTTTTAGTAGTCTTAGCACGCTTCGCACCATATTTGGAGCGTGATTGATTACGATTAGCTACGCCAGCAGTATCAAGAGCACCACGAATGATATGATAGCGCACACCAGGAAGGTCCTTCACTCTTCCGCCTCTAATTAAAACAACACTGTGTTCCTGCAAATTGTGACCTATGCCAGGAATATATGCAGTAACTTCAATGCCATTAGTTAAACGCACACGAGCTACTTTACGAAGTGCAGAATTAGGTTTCTTAGGAGTCGTTGTATATACCCTAGTACAAATACCTCGTTTTTGCGGACATTCTTTTAATGCCGGAGCATTGGATTTTGATTTCAAAACTTTTCTTCCCTTACGAACTAATTGATTAATTGTAGGCACACCGGCACCTCCTTTCCAAATAATCAGATTTTAATAGTTATAGAAACTCAGCTTTCGCCAAGCCGTATCAATTTTTAAGTATTGCCGCTACCGCTGCTTTAACACTTATCCCGCAAACTTTTCCGAGTTTATCCATACTTTCTACCTCTGATACTTCAACATTTTTTTCCATGCAAAGCTCTCTTAATTTCTCTGTAATTCTCTCATCAGCATCACAAGCGATATAGACTCTGTCCGCAATTCCCTTTGCCACAGCTTTTTCAGTCTGCTTAATACCAACAATACGTTTAGCGGCTTCCATCAAGGCTTTGAGCAGCATATAGGCCTCCTTCAAAAGGACATACTTCACCCCGACGCCTATATAGTGTAACATCTTAAACAATTTGTGTCAACACTTTTTATAAAAAAATATTGGCCTTAAAATAGTCATTGTGCGTGCTCTTTTTCCCACCCATCCTAGTATTTCTTATTTTAAGAACGCCGCTGAATTATTTTAACAAACTTTCGATATAAATAAACTATAATTCGACTTCTGCAAAAATCCAACAAAATAAAGCTGTATTCATTTTAAATACAGCCTTATCCTACCTTATAAAAATAACTTAGAATCCTCATCAACTTACTACTCAAATATAGCTTGCAATGCCTGACTAAGAGTTTTCACTTTTACAATTTCAACATTTGTATCTTTTAATCTGAATCTGCCATCAGGAACAATAAATTTATTAAACCACAAATTTACGCCATCGGCAATACGTCTCTCTGGTACATCTATGCGGCGCACCTCCCCCGTTAATCCTATTTCACCGAAAACCAATATCTCCCGTGGAACTAGTTCATTGTGAAAACTAGATACCAACGCTGCTGCCACTGCTAGATTGGCAGCTGGTTCCGTAACCTTCATTCCTCCAACTACATTAACATAAGCGTCATATACGCCAAAATCCATTCCATGGCGCCGCTCAAGAATAGCTAACAGTATATTGACTCTGTTGTAATCGAATCCCACTGCCGTGCGCCTCGGCATCCCATACGGTGTTTTTGCCACCAAAGCCTGAAATTCAACCATAATCGGACGATTGCCTTCCATGCATGCTCCTATAATACTTCCTGCGACATTGCTATTCCTATCTTCTAAGAAAAGTCCTGCTGCATTATTTACTTCTTTCAAACCTCCTGATTCCATGGAAAAAATACCACTTTCAGTAGTGCTCCAAAAACGATTTTTAAAAGCCCTTAGTATCCTATAGGAATGCGGCCTGTCCCCTTCAAATTGTAGAACGACATCAACTATATGTTCAAGAAGTCGTGGCCCAGCAATACTACCATCTTTGGTAACATGCCCTATCAATAATACAACTATCCCCGTGGCTTTTGCAAACTGCAACAATTTTGCCGTGCATTCGCATACTTGGCCCACACTACCCGCAGCTGTTGCGAGTTCAGCATTATACATCGTTTGAATTGAATCAATAATCATCAATTTTGGATTAAGCGCCGCAGTCTGATCTAAAATGGTATCCAAATTGGTGGCCGTCATGATAAGAAGATCATTATTTCTCCCACCAAGCCGCACAGCTCTCATAGCTGTCGGTTCCTCTGATTCCTCTCCACTGACATAAAGAGTTTTTATACCCTTTTGCCCAAAACGCAGTCCTACATCCAACAAAATAGTTGATTTGCCAATTCCCGGTGTTCCACCAAGTAATATCAAACTACCTGGCACTATCACTCCGCCTATCACTCTGTCAAATTCACGAATCCCTGTAACCATTCGATCAACTTTTTTTTTGCGCCACACAAATAATAGTTTTCGGTTTAATTTTTTCTTTAGACAATAACCAGATATTTTTAGCTTGATTATCTGTTATCAGTTCTTCACATAAAGTATCCCAGCCGCCGCATTCTGGACAGCGCCCTAGCCATTTTGCTGTTGAATATCCGCAATTCTGACACATAAATTTAGTTTTGTTCTTGGGAATGAATATCTCCTTTGGCAATATACCCTGCTTTCTCAATCTGCAGCGGCACTTCAAGAATAAAATTCCCCGCTTCTACCACTTTACGGAATGACAATTTATCTCCCAATAACTCAGCTACTATTTTGTCCCCTGCTGAAAACTTATTGCCAATATATAAATCACTCAGAGGATTCTCTATTAGTTTGCGTAAAGCCCGACGTAATGGTCTTGCTCCATTTTTCATATCACTGCCTTCCTTCAATAACAATTCCATTGCCGACGGTTTCAAATTTACTGTAAGTTTATTGATCTTTAATCTTTCATTAAGATCTGCCAGCATTTTAAATGCAATTTTTCTCAAATTCTCTTTCGTTAGCGAATCAAAAACTAATATGTCATCTATGCGATTCAGAAATTCTGGTCTGAAAATATGCTTTATTTCTGACAGCACCTGCTCTTTACGACTTTGCATGTCCTCTTCACTTCCGGTTGCAAAACCCATGGGCTTGGTTATGCTGAATTTCTGTGCTCCGGCATTACTGGTCATTATGATAACCGAATTCCTGAAATCAACAGTTCTCCCTTGCCCATCTGTTAAACGTCCATCTTCCATTATCTGCAGCAGCAAATTAAAAACGTCCGAATGTGCTTTTTCAATTTCATCAAGAAGCACTACACAATATGGTTTTCGCCGGACAGCATCTGTAAGTTGTCCCCCTTCTTCGTATCCTACGTAACCCGGAGGAGCACCAATAAGACGGGCAGTAGTATGTTTTTCCATATATTCTGACATGTCAAAACGCAACATAGCTCTTTCATCACCAAAAAGCTCTTCCGCCAGTGCCTTTGCAAGTTCCGTTTTACCTACACCCGTAGGTCCCAAGAATAGAAATGAACCTACAGGACGGTTTTTATCTTTAATACCTGCTCTAGCACGCCGCACAGCCCTACTTACTGCCTGCACGGATGCATTCTGCCCGACTACCCGCTGATGCAGTTTTTCTTCTAATTTCAGTAATTTAGTGCCTTCGGTTTCCGTGATTTTTTGTAATGGAATACCCGTCCATGATGCAACTACTTCTGCAACATCATCGCTACTTACTGCCCGTTCTCCAGTGAATTCAGTCAAAGTTTCTGTCAGCTGTTTCTGCAATATTTCTTCTTTGTCACGCAATTCAGCGGCTATTTCGTAATTCTGCTTTTCAACAGCTTCTTCTTTTTTTAGCTGTATATGCTCTAATTCCTCACGTAACGTACGGGCCGGTAATGATTGTTTATACAACATTATTCGAAGTCTAGAACAAGCTTCGTCTATTAAGTCAATAGCTTTATCAGGCAGATTTCTATCTGTAATATAGCGATCTGAAAGTTCTACCGCAGCCTTAACGGCTTCAGAAGTAATACATAATCCATGAAACTTTTCATAGCGTCTTCTCAACCCAATCAGCATCTTTTCACATGCTTCAACGGATGGGACATCTATAACTATCGGCTGAAAACGCCTTTCAAGAGCAGCATCTTTTTCTACATGTTTACGATATTCACTAATAGTCGTAGCTCCGATAATCTGCAGTTCTCCGCGGGCCAAAGCTGGTTTTATCAAATTAGCCGCATCAACACTTCCTTCAGCGCTGCCTGCACCAATTATCGTATGCAGTTCATCAATAAACAGAATAATGCGTCTGTCTCGGCGAATAAGATCCAAAAGCCCCTTCATTCGTTCCTCAAATTCACCACGATACTTTGCTCCAGCTACTAACATTCCTATTTCAAGAGAAAATACTATCTTTTTCTGTAAAAAATCAGGCACCTCGTGCCTAACTATTTTCTGAGCCAAAGCTTCAGCAATAGCAGTTTTACCTACACCAGCTTCTCCTATTATTACCGGGTTGTTCTTTGTACGTCTGCCTAAAATTTGAATTACACGTTCTACCTCGCTTTCTCGACCTATAACCGGATCACTTTTACCTAAACGAGCGGCATCATTCAAATTTCTTCCGAATCCACTTAATGTCTCTAAAATATCCGCACGTTTATTTAGTCGGGCAGCTGGTTTTCCCTTTCCTGAAGGCAATGCCTTGTGTTTTTCGTCAATAGCACGTACTACTTCCAGAATTTTACTGTAAGTAATGCCGAATTTGTTAAGCACTTTACAAGCGATGCCATCGCCAGCTTCTAAAAGGCCTAAAAGCAGCTGTTGGCTTCCTACAAAGTTCTGCTCAAAGTTTCTAGCAGCATCTCCAGCCTTGGCCAAAGCAATTTTAGCTCGATGACTATACTGAGGCATGACATCTTTATGTGTGCCTTTATCAATCCATTCCTCCAATTCGCAAAGCATATCTGTCACATTAACACCAAGTCCTTCAATTATCCGCTTTGCCAAACAAACTTTAATGGTAAGAATTCCCCACAAAATATGCTCTGTTCCAATATGCCCACATCCAAGATCAAGTGCTTTCCATGTTGCTAACTCCAAAATCATAGCTGTTCTGGAAGAAAATCCATCTTTTCCTTCCAATTTTTGTGAATTTAACAACTCTTCAAAAAAATTCTTAGCATCTTCTGGCGTCAGTGGTATATCTCGGCCGCCGAAATGCATGTACCCCATTGCACAGTCTTCACACAGCCATGTGTTTACCTGTCTGTCGCCTATTAAACACATCACATGTACGACCGCCTGTTTTTTATGACAATTTTCACATAACATATACTCACCTCTATCTATCATCTATCATCTATTATCTTTAATCTGCTCTATAGCTTTATAAAGAACTGCCTTTTTTTTATTTTCGTCAGCATCAAGAATATTTAACATGTATTGCAATAATTTTTCTTCCCGCCTAGTAATCATATTTCGCATTGCAAACTGCCGTAGTAACTCTTTAGCAGATATTTCATGTCCCTGCAGTAGGTTTTCTTCAGAAAAAACCTTTACAATACGTACAAATCCTCCGCTACCGCGACGTGACTCCACAATAAATCCTCTCTCTGGCGTAAATCTAGTTCCCAGGACATAACTTATCTGCGACGGTGCACAGGATAACTTTTCTGCTAATTCATTCCGCTGAACAAGCAGAGTATCCGCACTATCCCGCAATAATTCATTGATAATAAAATTTTCTATTGCATCTGCCAGATTCCTCATTTTATAAACCACCTTTAGTAAACTTAATATTTGCTATGTTAACTTTTATTGTAAAAAGTACTGTGTTTATATTATATTTGACTTTTCGACTTTTGGCAAGTAAATTTATTCTAGCGGAAATAAAAATATCTAGGATAACATAAACATTACAACCATTTATATGGGAAAATTTCCTATATTTGACACAATTCTGGTCATTGCATACAATAATAATATACTAACTATATAAAGAAAACTATGGAGGCGAAAATTGCAAGTGCAAGTTGAACACATCCGTGTAAAAGTTTAATAGAGTCCAACTCAGCTGGGCTTGATTACCCAACAGCAGAGACAGACGGCAGGGTCAAGGGAGCGTAAGCCCCCTTGACCCTGCCAAATGGCTCTGCTACTCACGCAGTGTAGATTT
>JAJQDY010000021.1 GCA_021201965.1 Phascolarctobacterium sp. | reverse complement strand
GGATTCAATCGCTATGGATTTTTTAACTGTTCAACTTCATTTTACAATCGGCCAGTTTTATACAGGCGATAAACTACTTATAAAAAAAGCACTGATTTTTCTGATCTTTATGCGAAAATTTCTGGAATCCCAGCAACGGAAATTGGTGATGAATTTTATATGGCAAAGGAGGCACTTTATAAGATTCTTATCATGACGGAGATTGAGAAATTTGCTGAGGCCTGGAAAAATTTTGAAGGGAAGTTTGCCGGAAAACTTGATGTCACAAGTTCCAAAGAAGGATTTTTGGAACTCATGGAACTCGGCGTTAATAAATGGGAGGCCATTAAGGCAGTGGCGGAAGGGTTTAATGTTAAACCTTCTGAAATCATGTGCATCGGCGACTCAAATAATGACATTCCTATGATTAAAAATGCGGGTATCGGAGTTGCCGTAAGCAATACCAGCGATGATGTGAAAAAGAATGCTAAAACCGTAACAGCTTCAAACAATGATGATGGGGTGGCATTAGTTATTGAAAGTATTTTAGCAAAACAGTAAAAGGTAAATTTTGACTGATATAAATAACGAAAAGCAGGTAGTTGGATACTTGCTTTTCGCATGATAGATATATGAAATATAAAGATCTGGCATAAGGGAGGTGCCATATGGAACAAGGACATGTTCATAAAAGTCACAAACAAGTTTTAAACCGCCTGGCCCGTATTGAAGGCCATGTACGCTCCGTAAGGACCATGGTTAAAAATAACCGTGACTGTCCCGATGTTTTAATACAAATAGCCGCCATAAGGAAAGCTCTTGACAATACGGCAAAGGTGATTTTAAAGGATCATCTTGAACACTGCATTCTGCGTGCAGTACAAGCTGGCAGTGTGGATAAAAGCATTGTAGATTTTGAAACGGCCATTGATCGCTACCTGCGTTAGGGAAAATGTCTTTTGAGACTGGGGACAAAAAGCAGCAGCAGGCTCGTCCTGGCAACATAAAAGATTAAAAATGATGTCCACAGGCCTGCATTTCCATATATTGGTATAAGCGTAAAATATGCTAGAAGATAACATGCTGCAGTGCCCAGCATGGAAATGCAGATGGGCATGGTAAAAAGAGCACCATTGAACAGGCCGTAGTAGACTATGCCGAGGGATGATATAAAAGGATAAAAGGCAATAAAAAAGTCATATTCCTTTGCGGTTGCAAGAACAGCTTTAAGATCCGTGAAACAGGAAAGTATTGGCTGCCTGAGAATATAGTATGATATGGATTCCAGACCTCCTACCGAAATGGCGCTGACGAAACTTATTTTAAGAACATCGTTTAAAAGTTTTCTGTTGCGCTCGCCAAAGGCTATACCTGAATAAATGGCGGCAGCTTGGGAAAGTCCGGTTAAAATATCGCCCATTATGAACTGGATTTGGAAGAGGATGGAATTTGCTGTAAGCAGAATGCCGCCAAAGACGGAACTCTGGTGGAGAAAGCTGTTTACCATAAGTATCATGCATAGCATGCGTATCGTAAGATGTGTACCGCACTGCAGCATCTGATGAAAAGACGGTCCGTGGAACATTTCCTGCAGGGATAGGTTGGAAAGCGGCAGCGGCTGGTGTAACCGATAGAAGTAGATGGTGGCGGCGAAACCGCAGATATTTGCTATACATGATGCTCCGGCGACACCTGTTACATCAAGGTGCAGGCCGATAACAAATATAAGATCGAGGATCAGGTTAAGAACGTTGGTAGATACCCCTGTAAGGACGAATATTTTTACATGCAGAGTACCTGCAAACCAGCCCTGGGCTGTCTGGAAAACAAGGGTAAGTGGCATTATCCAGATTAGGATGTTATAGTAGTTGGCTAAAAGAATTTCCGTGGCCTGTTCTGGGTTAAAGATATAAAGAGCAAAGGAATAAATTGGCTTTTGCAGTGCAACCAGTATGATGCCTATGCAAAAGGCGGCAAAAACGCTACGCAAAAAGGCATAGGAAATTTCCTTCGGATTATGAGTACCAAAAGCCTGTGCCGCAAAACCCGAGGTGGAAATCTTAAGGAAACCGAACAGCCAGTAGACAGTGCTGAAAATAACAGCGCCGAGAGAAACGGCATTAATATAGTGATAACTGCCAAGATGCCCTACAACGGCCGTGTCTACTGCACCAATGAGGGAGCAGGATACTGTGGATAGAAGTGGAGGCAGGCTTGTCTTTAAATATTTTTTGTATGTCAGTTGCATCTGTAATGCCATGAAAACCCAGCCTTTATTTCCGAACACATTTATATATTCATGTAAAATAATAACCCCTATATGGGGATAAGTCAAGTTACGTTTATATAGTGCTAAAGAGAGGAAAAATATGGCTGTCATTCCTATTTTCATTCCCCATGCCGGTTGCCCACATCAGTGTGTTTTTTGCAACCAGAAGACCATAAGCGGTGAAGACAGGGCGACATACGGCGCGGCAAAAAAACAAATAGATAAATGGATGGGTTTTATAAAGCCAGGAAAAGAAAATGAAGCTGCCTTTTATGGGGGCTCATTTACTGGACTAGCGCTGCCACTGCAGGAAAAACTGCTGCCCTTAACGGATGACCTTTTGAAAAAGGGAATTGTTGGCAGCGTAAGGATTTCCACTCGCCCTGACTATATTGATGAGGAAAGGCTTGCGCTTTTAGACAGGCATGGCGTTAAGCTGGTAGAGCTTGGGGCTCAGTCATTGGATAATACAGTATTATCCATGGCAGAACGTGGACATACTGCAGAACAGACGGAAAATGCCATAAAACTTTTGAAGAAGAAAGGATTTAAAACAGGCATTCAGCTTATGGTAGGACTTCCGGGACAGAGTTTTGAAAGCGTAAAGACCACGGCCAAAAAGGCAGCCGCCTTAAAGCCTGATGTTGCAAGAATCTATCCCGTGCTGGTGGTTAAAGATACGCCCTTAGCGGAAAAATTTAAAAAAGGGGACTACCAACCCCTGTCCATTGACGAAGCAGTAAAGCAAAGCGCGTATCTTTATAAGGAACTTGTAAAAGCAGGTATAAAGATAATCCGCGTAGGGCTGCAGCCTGATAGCGAGCTTTGCTCAGATGGCAATATCATCTCTGGCCCGTTCCATCCCTCCATGGGGGAAATGGTCCAAAGTTCTCTGGTGAGGGAAGATATAACACTTCGTATTAAAAAGAACAGGGGTGATGTACTGGTATGTTTCCCATCTTCCATGGAATCAAAGGTGAGGGGACTTAAAAACTGCAACATAGTCTTCTGGAAAGAGCAGTTCAGCAATAAAAAAGTGATTTTAAAAAAAGGGAACTATAAGAAAATAATTGTAAGACCGGTGTCAGAACATAGTAAAAACGTGCAGATGGCGGGATGTGGAAGCTTTGCGCCTATATTCGGAGAAAACAGCAGGGTCATGATACTTGGGTCTATTCCCGGCATGGTATTACTTTCCATGTAGCAGTACTATGCTCACCCAAGAAACCGTTTCTGGAAAGTGTTATCACTTCTTTTCAACGAACCGATGCCTGTAGAGTATGAAGGGAAGATTATCTTTCTGAAAGAGAAAAATATAGCTCTTTGTGATGTAATAGGCCGATGTGACAGGGAAGGCAGTCTTGACAGCAGCATAAAAAATGAGTTACCAAACGATATAGTGGGATTAATAAAAAAGATCCCGGAATTAAGAGCGATTTTTTGCAATGGCGGCAAAGCAGGTGCAGCTTTTAAAAAATATTTTGCAAAAAATGTCCCGGAAGGGATAAAAGTATATTATATGCACTCAACAAGTCCGGCCAATGCGGGTATGGACCTTGAAACGCTGTACAATGAGTGGCGTATTTTGAAAAATTGCCTGTGGTACTGAAATATTGCTTGAGAAGAATCAGCATGGTAAAATATTAAAATAATGTTATTGAAAGAATTTTGGGAAAAGGTGAGTAAGTGCACTTAAAGTCATTTAGGGCATACGGGTTCAAATCATTTGCTGACAAAACTGAATTATCCTTCGATAAGGGTGTTACTGCTGTTGTTGGGCCGAACGGTTCGGGCAAGAGCAATATTTCTGATGCCGTTCGCTGGGTTTTGGGCGAGCAGAGTGCCAAATACCTGCGCGGCAGCAGGATGGAGGATGTTATTTTTTCTGGCAGCAAACAGCGCAGGGCTTTAGGCGTTGCGGAAGTTACGCTTAATTTTGATAATAGTGACGGCATCCTACCACTTGAGTTTGACGAGGTAAGTCTTATGCGTAAACTCTACCGCAACGGAGAGAGCGAATATTCAATTAATAAAAAGGCCTGCCGTTTAAAAGATATTATTGATCTTATGGCAGATACTGGGCTGGGCAAGGGCTCCATGTCAATCATTGCCCAGAATAGGATAGATGAAATCTTAAACAGCAAACCGGAAGAGAGAAGGGCGCTGTTTGAAGAAGCTGCCGGCATTGCAAAATATCGCCTGCGCAAGAAGGAAGCCATGCACCGCCTGGAGGAAACTTCATCAAACCTTACCCGTATTAACGACATCAAAACCGAAGTGGAAAGACAGGTGGGGCCGTTAAGTCTTGCCGCAGAAAAAACCAGGCAGTTTAGTGATTTAAGCATCAGTTTGCGCCAGTGCCGCCTGACTGGATTCATGAAAAAGATAGATAGCATTGAAGATGTGAGAAGCCGGTTGCAGAAGAAAAAGGAAGTTCTGGAAGCTGAATATTCATCTAAGGCTGCAGAACTTGGGAAAATAGAGGCGGAATACAGCAGCCTGCAGATAGAACTTGATCAACTTAGCGAAAATTTTACCAAACTGCAGGATGAAGTAAAGGATAAAGAGACCGCACTTGAAAAAAAACGCGGGGCAAAGGGAGTATTGGATGAACGTATAGCCCAGAGTAGGCGTGCCATGGAACGTCTTGATATCAGCAATGAAAGGCTGAATTCCCAGGCGGAAACCCTTGAACAGAGTATGCAGAATCTTGCAGCTGAATTCGATGCACTGGAAAAGGTGCGTGTAGCTGCAGATTTAAAGGTGGAGCAGCTTATAAAAGATAAGGGAAATCAGGAAAAAGAACTGGAGGATGCTAAAGCTGCGGCAGAAAATCTGCAATCAGAATTTTTCAGTGCCATGCAGGAACTGCTTAAGATAAGAAATGAACTGCGGGGACTGGAACAGGATCAGGAAAACAGACGTCGTCGCAGGGAAGCCTTAAAACACAGTATCGAAGAGGCGGAGAAAATATCTGCCGACCTTGAGAACAAGTATCGCATGGCGCTTGACGAACAGGTGCGTAATGAGCGCGAACAGGAATTTTTAGGTAAGGAAACTGCCGACTGGCAAGAAAAGCTTGACGTACTGCAAAAAGATATAAAGGAAAACCAGGGAAAACAGCAGGCGTGCCAGACAAAACTTACCGCAGCGGAAACCATGGAGCAATCACTGGAGAGAATGCAGGAAGGCTACGAAGGATTCGGACTCGGCAGCAGATTTGTCTTACAAAGCAAAGAACCGTGGCGGGTAAAAATAATCAGTGTCGTGGCTGAACTCATAAGGGTTGAAGATAAATATGTGGCGGCGATAGAAACGGCTCTTGGCAACAGTGCTCAGAATTTAGTAACGGAGAATGCGGCTGCAGCAAAAGAGATTATTGATTTTTTAAAACGCAGAAATGGTGGAAGGGCAACATTTTTGCCACTCGATACTTTAAAGGGCAGGCCCCTTACGGCAGAAGATAAAAAACTTGCAAAAGCAAATGGAATTTGCGGTTTTGCAGCAGATCTCATAACAATTGATAAAAAAGCGGAAAAGGCATTACGTTTTCTTTTAGGGCGTGTGCTGGTTGCAGAAAACATTGATACGGCACTGTCTGTGGCAAAGTCTGCAGGGTACAGCATGAGAATAGTGACACTGGATGGAGATGTTGTAAATTTCGGCGGCGGTATAACAGGCGGCAGCAGAAGAGTACAGGAGGGCTATCTGAGCAGGGCTAAGGAAATCAGTAAAGCAAAAGTTCTGTCCCAGACTTTGCGCACGGAAATGCTCAGTTGGCAGGAGCAGATAGAAAATTTAGAAAACCATGTTGCAAAAACAAAGGGAAAGTTGGACGTGTCTTCCAAAAAATTGCAGCAGTCGAGGCTGCAAAGCCATGAAATAGAGCTGAAGGTCCAGCGCATTGAGCAGGAAAAAAACCAGGAAAATGACAGGCTCACTCTGCTCCTTGATGACAGGGCAACTGTAACTAAGGAATATACTGATAACCGCACTAAGGTAAAAGCACTGCAGGAAACCCTGGCAGGGCAGGAAGCAAAGGATACACAGGCCAAAGAAATGCTAGAAAAACTGCAGAAGCAGACAGCGTCAATTGAAAATGCTCTTACGGCACTTGAAAATCAACTGCAAGATGCAAGGGTGCAACTGGAAACATCAACTGGCAAAATAGGATATATTGAAGAGCGTATGCAGAGCCTGGATGTGGAAACTGTTTCCGTGCGCAATGAAATAAAGAACAATGATGCGGAAAAGGAAAGATTATTGCAGGTAATTGAAGGTTGCGAAACAAAGAAGGAAAACTTGGATGCGGAAAGCAACGCTTTAATGGAAGAACTGCAGAAAATAAGCGGGGGTAAGGACCGCTATGGGGAACAAAGACTGGAACTTACGGGAAGACAGCAGGAAATCAGCCGGCATGTTGAAGACGCTAAGAAAAGCGTTGGCTCGGTAGAAAACAGATTGCGGCAGATGGAACTAGAAATGGCACGGCAGGATAGTGACTATGAGCATGCCATAGAGCAATTGGGTTCTGAATATAATATGGATGCAGCAACAGCACGAGAAGCTGAACTGTTGGATCTAGACATGAAGGACCTGCGGAAGATGGAGAGTACACTTACTGTTGCAATTGCGGATTTGGGTCCAGTAAATCCATCCGCCATAGAAGAATATGAAGCCATAAAAGAGCGCAGCGATTTTCTAAACAAACAGTATACGGATTTATGCACTGCCAAATATAATCTTGAAACGGTCATCAGCGAAATAAATTCCGGAATGACGAAAAAATTCAGGGAAGCCTTCGAAAAGATAAATATTTATTTTGCAGAGTGTTACGCTAAGCTTTTTGGCGGTGGTACAGCTTTTTTAAAATTATCTACTCCCGATGATATTTTAAATTCCGGCATAGATATACAAGCACAACCACCGGGAAAGAAACTGCAGAGCCTATACCTTTTAAGCGGCGGCGAGAGGGCTCTTACGGTAATTGCACTGCTTTTTGGACTTTTAAGTTACCAGCCGTCGCCATTTTGCATATTGGATGAAATTGATGCACCATTGGATGATGCAAATATTGCAAGATTCTCAGATTTCCTGCATGAGTATGCGGCAAAAACACAGTTTATCGTGATTACTCATAGAAAAGGAACCATGGAATGTGCTGATATAATGTATGGTGTAACCATGGACGAATCTGGCGTGTCAAAACTATTATCCGTAAAATTGGGCGGAAATGAGGAGTAGGTATATGGATTTTTATGGAAGGCTGAAAGGAAGCCTTAGTAAAACAAGACATAATTTCACATACAGAATAGAGGAACTGGTGGGATTGTCTGCATCCGTTGACGAGAATTTTCTGGATGAACTGGAGATGATTCTCATATCGGCAGATGTGGGAGTTAAAACAAGCCAGAAACTAATAGATGCCGTCCGCGGAGCCGTAAAAAAAAGGGAAATAAAGGATATGGATGATGTAATATCATTTCTGAAAAAATATCTGACGGAAATGCTTACCGACTCTACCCAGCGTACAAGAATCGGTGCTAAACCAACTGTAATTCTGGTAGTAGGCGTAAATGGCGTGGGGAAAACAACGACTATAGGGAAACTGGCCAATTATTTCCATTTATTTAACTATAAAGTTATATTGGCAGCGGGGGATACTTTTCGGGCCGCTGCGGCGGAACAGCTAAAAATATGGGCTGAGCGGGCAGGCTGTGATGTAATAAGCCATGCTGAAGGAGCAGACCCGGCAGCGGTTGTTTTTGATGCCATAAAAGCAGCAGTTGCAAGGAGGGCCGATATCCTATTTATCGATACGGCAGGGAGACTGCATAATAAAGCTAATTTGATGAATGAACTGAAAAAAATCCACAGAGTAGTTAAACGCGAAATTCCTGATGCTCCACATGAGACATTCCTTATATTGGACGCCACCACTGGTCAGAACGCAGTAAGCCAGGCGAGGGTATTTACGGATACGGCAAATGTCACGGGAGTGGTGCTGACTAAGTTGGACGGGACAGCAAAGGGAGGCGTGGTAATAGCCATTAAAGCGGAGTTGGGGTTGCCAGTAAAATGGATTGGTATCGGCGAAGGAATTATGGATTTCCGTCCCTTCGAAGCGGATAAATTCGTAGAAGCCTTGTTTTCTAGTGACAAGTAAAAATACTTGACAGCTATCGGACTATACCTTATAATGGCATAGTCAGATATTTTTGTGCAAAGGATTACGAAAATTGCAAGTGCAAGTTGAACACATCCGTGTAAAAGTTTAATAGAGTCCAGCTTAGCTGGGCTTGATTACCCAACAGCAGAGCCACTTGACCCTGCCAAATGGCTCTGCTACTCACGCAGTGTAGATTTCATCCAGGCAAGCGTCAAAGAGTTCTTCCGGTGTACGGTAGCCCAGTTCCTTACGCGGCAGTCCACAGATCAAGTCAGCAGCGTGTTCCACGTCCTCATCGGAT
>JAJQDY010000062.1 GCA_021201965.1 Phascolarctobacterium sp. | reverse complement strand
TAGTCCATAGTGATTGTCCTCCTCGATAGGGTTTTGTGTGTGAACTCTATTCTACAACGGATTCAATCGCTATGGATTTTTTAACTGTTCAACTTCATTTTACAATAGGCCTTTTAAAAAAATAAAATTTACTTTACAAAATACTACCTTTTTGCTAGACTCTCAATATAAATAGCAAAGACGCTCTGTCCCGAGGGATTTTGAGCATCTTTTATTTTTACCGGGAGGAGATTAAATGGCAACTATTGATTTAAACAGTGATTTAGGAGAAAGTTTCGGCACTTATAAAATTGGTAATGACGCTGAAATTCTTCCTATTGTTACTTCGGAAAATATCGCCTGTGGCTTTCACGCCGGTGATCCTATAGTCATGCAAAAAACTGTTAAGGATGCACTGGCCCGAGGTTGCGCTATAGGTGCTCATCCAGGTACTCCAGATCTGGTCGGCTTCGGCCGCAAAAAATTGGAAATATCTCCTGATGAAGCCTATACGATGGTAATCTATTAGGTTGGAGCCCTGTCGGCCTTCATAAAAGCGGCAAAAGGTGAAATGCAGCATGTTAAACCACACGGTGTTCTTTATAATATGGCAGCAAAGGATGCGTCCCTTGCTGAAGCCATTGCGGCTGCCGTTTATGATATTGATCCAAAATTAATTTTATATGGACTTGCAGGAAGTGAACTTATTAAGGCAGGCGAAGCAAAAGGTCTTAAAACTGCCAGCGAAGTTTTCGCAGACCGTAGTTATCAGAAAGACGGTTCCCTTGTGCCAAGAAAACTTTCGGGAGCTGTGATAACAGATGAAGAAAAATCGCTGCAACAGGTACTGGGCATGGTGAAAGATGTAATGGTAAAAATATTAGACGGAAAAATCATTCCAGTAAAGGCAGATACCATTTGCGTCCATGGCGATGGAACAAAGGCGCTGGCTTTCAGCCGAAAAATTAAAACTGCCCTTGAAGAATCCGGTATTTCTGTAAGCAGCTTCAAATAATTATTACTATTTTTTATTTGTATTTTGGATGGGATTTATTATGAACAATGAGAAAAAGGTTTTGATTGGAGTCTATTGATGGGTGCAGCTTTTTTAATGGCTACTTCCTCAATAGGACCTGGCTTCTTGACCCCGACAACAGTATTTACAAAAACCTTGATGGCCAGCTTCGGCTTTGTCATCCTGCTTTCAATTATCCTTGATATAGGTGCACAGCTTAATGTTTGGCGCATCATCAGTGTATCTGGCAAATGCGGTCAGGATATTGCCAATATGATACTGCCCGGCTTGGGCTATTTTGTTGCCCTGCTTATAGTTATAGGCGGTCTGGTTTTCAACATCGGTAATGTTGCCGGTGCAGGATTGGGCTTTAATGTTATTTTTGGTATCAGCCCGATCGTAGGAGCATGTATCAGTGTTTTAATAGCTATTTCCATTTTCCTTATCAAGGAAGCAGGGAATGTAATGGACAAGTTCACGCAGGCAGCAGGCTTCGTCATGATAATTTTAACCGTTTATGTTGCTGTAGGTTTGTAACCTTCGGTAGGGGAATCAATTACTAAAACTTTTGTTCCAGATACCATAGATATGATGGAAATTATAACCTTGGTTGGTGGTACTGTAGGCGGCTATATTACTTTTTCGTCGGCCATTGCCTAATTGATGCCGGTGTGTGCGGACAGGAAGCCCTGCCGCAGATTACCCGCAGTTCAGTTACCGGTGTATGTGTTACCGGTGTTATGCGTGTAGCACTTTTTCTAGCCACCCTTGGTGTCCTAGCAGCAGGAAACACCCTAGATATGGCAAACCCATCAGCTTCCGTTTTCAAACTGGCCGCTGGAGATATCAGTTATAAAATATTTGGCATAGTTATGTGGGCAGCTGCAATTTCTTCCGTAATAGGTGCAGCATATACCTCTGTTTCGTTCCTCCGTTCTTTCAGTTCTGTCCTAGACAAAAACTACCGTATGGCCGTAATAGGATTTATAATATTTTCCGCTTTTGTTTTCGCCGTTGTCGGTCATCCAGTGAAGATTCTAGTCTTAGCAGGAGCTTTAAACGGACTTATTTTACCAATCACGCGTGGAGTCATGCTACTAGCCGCTTATAACAAAAAGATTATCGGCGACTACAAACATCCAAAATGGATGGCTGTTTTTGGTATCATCGTAGCTCTCCTTACTGCTTATATGGGCCTTATGACCTTAACTACGCAACTTCCAAAACTGTTCGCTTGAAACCTAAAATAAACTGTTATCTGAAATAATGGAGTGTTTATTATGTCAGAAAAGGACTATCATCTGATGTCTGTAGGCGAAAACTGCATTTTTGTTCAATTCGGCCAGATCATAAGTCCTGCCATTCATACTAAAGTTAAAAAACTTGCTGATTATCTGGAAAGCCATCCTTTTCCTAGATATATCGAATTTGTCGCTACCTATACGGGAATTTCGGTTAATTTCAATCCTTGGCAGGTTAAGCGTTCACTAGCAAAAAATGGGCAGACTGCCCACGCTGCCATATCTGAACTTCTAGAAGGTTATATTAAGGAATCAGTACTGCTTCCCGAGGGAGAGAAGAATATCGTTGAAGTACCTGTCTGCTATGGCGGAGAGTACGGTCCCGACCTTGATATTGTAGCATTTCATAACAACATGACTCCTGAAGAAGTTATCAAAATACACAGCAGCGGAGAGTATTTGTGCTACATGATTGGTTTCTGCCCAGGATTTCCATATCTCGGCGGTATGGATGAAAGAATTGCCACGCCAAGAAAAGAAACTCCGAGACTTGCTATACCAGCACGCAGCATAGGAATCGCTGGTCACCAGACTGGAGGATATCCCATAAGCATCCCTGGCGGCTGGCAGATTATGGGCCGCTGTGCGCTGGAAATGTTTGATGCAAATGCCGAATCACCGACACTGCTGAAAGCTGGGGATATAGTTCATTTCCGCAGCATTAGTGAAAAAGAATATCTCGAGATCAGAGGTGGTGTGGAATGAGTTTTCGTGTTTTACGTGCAGGAATGCTGAGTACGCTACAGGATCTAGGGCGTTATGATTATCAGGAATTCGGTATAAATGTTGCAGGGACAATGGATCATATTCCCCTACGCTTGGCGAATATCCTAGTTGGCAACATGGAAGGAGATGGAGCACTGGAAATTTTACCCTTACCGGACCCACCCTGGAGTTTAATGCCGATACATTAATTGCAATTACTGGTGCCGATTTATCTCCCGTTATTGACGGAGTGAAGGTTAAAATGAACTGCCAAGTTGCCGTTAAGGCAGGCGCAGTACTCAAATTCGGTACATGCCGTAAAGGCTGCCGCTGCTATCTCGCAGCAGCAGGTGGGTATGAAGTGTCTTATGTCATGCAAAGTAAGAGTACATACCTGCGTGGTGGCTTCGGCGGCGTTCAGGGGCGTGCATTTAAGAAAAGTGACATAATCGACTCTGGAGACCCTTCTGCTTTCGGTCAGCAAATGTTGAAGATGCTGCTTCAAAAAGTGGCAAAATCTTTCCGCGCTGCAGGATGGTTTATAGTCCCACCGCATATGAGTCCGCGCATTTTTACGCAATCAATAAGAATTATCCTTGGCCTCCAGGGGGATGCTTTTACCGATGAATCCATGCGGGATCTGGTCTCAAAGCCTTTTAAAATAACCACCAGTGCTGATCGTTTGGGATACAGATTAGAAGGCCCTAAAATCACCTTAAAGGAACCTCTTGAAATGATCAGCGAAATTGCAACATGCGGTACTGTTCAGACACCACCTGATGGTAATCCCATAATTCTGATGGCTGATCATCAGAGTATGGCCGGTTATCCTAAAGTTGCACAGGTTGTTGCAGCTGATATCAGCAGAATTGCGCAATATAGACTTGGCTTACAAATTCATTTTGAATTCGTTACCATAGAAGAAGCAGAAGAATTCTATTTTGAACAGGAACGTTTTATTGAAAATATCAGGATCGCTGTTAAAAGTAAATTATGATCCCAGGAGGCGAAATATGTTATCACTGGAAGAAATAAAAGCCATAATTGAGATGGTAGAGGAGTCCAACCTAGGAAAATTTGAATTGAAATATCCTGACTGCAGTTTACTGTTAGAAAAGAATAATCTTGCGCAAAAAACTGCATCTGCCCCTCCAAATACCACTGTAGTAATCTCATCTGACGCCGCTAAAGGAACTGCTACTACGCTAGAAGAACTTATTGAGATTACTGCTCCTATCGTCGGCACTTTTTATCTTACACCAGAACCTGGCGCAGGCCCTTTCGTGGAGGTAGGCAGCAAAGTGTTCCCTGATAGTGTTGTTTGCATTTTAGAAGCCATGAAGTTATTTACATAAATTGAAGCTGACTGCACTGATGAAATTGCTGAAATACTAGTTAATAACGGTGATTTTGTTGAATTTGGACAGCCACTGTTTAAAATAAGAGCCTGTTAGGAGTTTAAAATATGCTCAGAAAAATTTTAATCGCAAATCGCGGTGAAATAGCATGTCGTGTAATAAAAGCATGTTGTGAATTAGGTATAATGTCAGTGGCCGTTTATTCTACAGCCGATAAGAATAGTCTTCATGTTCAGCTTGCAGATTAGATATATTGCATTGGCAGTGCCCAGGCAAAGAAATTCTACTTGGGCATGCCAAGTATCATTGAAACTGCTAAATATTGTGGAGCAGATGCCATTTATCCTGGGTATGGCTTTTTAGCTGAAAATGCTGAATTTGCAGAAGCGTGCATAAATTCCGGTCTTATCTTTATTGGGCCTTCAGCAGAAGCCATTAGAAAAATGGGTGATAAAGCAGAAGCCCGTCAGACAATGTATAAAGCTGGCGTACCAGTAGTTCCAGGAACGGAAAGTATAATTGATAACCTGACTTGAAGCTAAAAAAATAGCAAAGCAAATAGGTTATCCAATATTAATAAAAGCTTCAGCTGGAGGCGGCGGTAAAGGAATGCGTATAGTCAATGAAGAAAAAGAACTGGATAGGGCTTTGCGACAGGCTTCTCAAGAAGCGGAACGCTCTTTCGGCAACAGCGGCGTTTATATTGAAAAATATTTGACCTCCGCACGTCATATAGAAATCCAGATTATGGCAGATAATTTTGAGAACACCGTATATCTTGTGGAACGTGATTGCAATACCCAGCGTCGTCATCAAAAGCTTCTAGAAGAGGCACCTTTACTAATAGTAGACGAAAAAATGCGGACAAAGATTGGAAAAGCAGCTGTCAGGGCTGCTAAAGCGGCTTTTTACAGTGGCGCTGGAACAGTTGAATTTATTGTAGATCAGGATAAAAACTTCTATTTTATGGAAATGAATACGCGGATTTAGGTAGAACATCCAATAACCGAAGCCATTACGGGCATTGATCTCGTTAAAACTCAGATTTTAGTGGCATCGGGTGTAAAGCTGCCATGGAAACAAAAAGACATAAAGTTACGCGGCTGGGCTATCGAATGCCGCATTAACGTCGAGGACTGCTATCATAATTTCATACCATTTCCTGGACAACTTATCACTTATAAACCTCCACAGATTGAAAATGTGCGCATTGACAGCGCTGTCTACGAAGGTTATATTATTACACCGTTTTATGATTCAATGATCGCCAAGGTAATCGCTTGGGCCACAGATAGAAAAAAAGCAATTTCATTAATATTAGAAGCGCTAAAAGATTTTAAAATTGAAGGAGTAAAAACTACAATCAGCCTGCATTATAAATTGCTGGTCGCTCAAGCTTTTCAAAAGGGAATTATCGATACAAATTATCTAGAATTGCATCTTGAAGACATATTAAAACAATAGTAGTTTATATATTTTATTTTCATTTTTCATAAATAATAAAACCCCTTTGCTTAACCTAATAAGGTGAACGAGGTAGGGGTGGTGTATTTTCCTTTTTAATAAATTTAAGCGATAAGAAGAAGAACCTTTCTCAGACTTTATTAAGTCTGTTTTAACTATCTTAAATTTAACATAATATATATTATCGGACGTAAAATATTTATTTTATTATTTTTTTCGGCCTATATTCCATTTCTATATTGATAAAATTATAATTTGATTCTCCATTTCGGAGCATATATGATTGTCTGTTCTTTCTTTTTAATTTAGTTGTTTATTCGGAAAAATTTCACTTCGAGTTTCATGTTATTGCTTGCTTTTTTACTCTCATTTTCACAATTCATTATCGAATTTTTTCGAATTGTATAAACAAATGTTTGACTTACTTATAAGTCTTTTGCTATAATAATAAAAAATATATTTTTTCCATTTGATTGGAGGCTCTATTGATAATGGGAAGACCTAAATTTTTGCCCGTTGATTCAGACGGTAACTATCGCAAAGAGCTGCTTTCTGAGCGCCAGAAGGCTGTTCTGCAATTTGTGCGCGATTTTATAACCACGAAAGGTTATCCCCCTTCCGTCCGTGAAATTGGCCTTGCTGTTGGACTTTCATCAACTGCTAGTGTCCATAATCATTTAAAAAATCTGCAAAATTTTGGATTTTTATCACGTGATGAGGCGAAACCACGAGCTTTAGGCCTGCTTGCCGATACAGATTCATGGAGAAATAAATCTATTGTTCCTGTACCGCTTGTCGGAAATGTAACTGCCGGTACACCTATTCTAGCTCAGGAAAATATTGAGGATACATATCCAATTCCTTTGGATCTTATTGGTTGCGACGAAGAAGTTTTCATGCTTGCTGCTGCCGGTGATAGTATGGTTGATGCTGGTATCCTTGACGGCGATTATATAATTGTACGTAAACAAAATTTCGCAAATAACGGAGACATTGTCGTTGCATTAATTGACAACGAGTCTGCAACTGTAAAACGTTATTATCGCGAGCTGCGTCATGTAAGGTTGCAACCTGAAAATGATAAATATGCGCCAATTATTGGAACTAATAATATCACTATTTTAGGTAAAGTCGTTTCAGTATTTAGAATACTTTGATGGTTAAATAATATTTTTTTGACATTATTTAAATGTTATAATGACATAAAAATTCTTCTATTGAAATATAAAAACAATAGAAGGGTTTTGCTTATGCCTATTTATATTTTATTCGCATTTAACGGACCAATCATTGTTGCCGCTTTCATTACCGTAAGTCTTCCTTGTTCAAAAGTAAGTCCCCCTTGGAGAAAAGCATTATATGGCTCTCTACATGGACCATCAGCGCTAAGTTCAATTGATGCGCCTTGTATAAATGTACCAGCTGCCATAACAACTTCATCTTGATATCCAGGAAGTAATGATGGCACGGGTTTTACATGGGCATCTACTGGAGAATTGCACTGAACTGCTTCACAAAATTTGCATAATCTTTCCCTGCTTCCTAATGTAATAACCTGAATTATATCGCTACGACTTTCTTCCGGCAAGGGTTTTACCGGATATCCCAAGTCACTAAAAACAGCAGCAGCAAAAATAGCAGTTTTAAGAGCCTGCAATACCACGTGAGGTGCTACGAATAGCCCCTGATAAAATTCTCTTGCTGTATCACCTAATGTGGCGCCAATTTCTCCTCCAAGCCCGGGTATTGTTAATCGATGAGAAGCTTTCTCCACAAGATCGGCCCGTCCAGCGATATATCCTCCAGTAGGTGCAAGACCCCCGCCAATATTCTTGATCAGCGAACCTGCTACCAAATCTGCCCCAACTTCTATTGGTTCCTGTTTTTCGGTAAACTCTCCGTAACAATTATCGACAAAACATATTACATTGGGATTAATTTCTTTTACAATCTGACAAATTCTGCCCATTTCTGCAATGCCAATTGTATCTCGTGTACTGCTGTATCCGCAAGAGCGTTGAATATATACTATTTTTGTGCTTCTTGATACCGCTCTTTGTACGGCCTTTACATCAATATGGCCTTCAGACAGCATGGACAATTCCTTATAAATTACTCCTATATCCACCAGAGAGCCCTCTGTTTTTACAGGACAGCCAATAACAGTCCGCATGGTATCATAAGGAACACCGGTAACAGAAATTATTTCGTCGCCAGCGCGCAAATTTCCTAAAAGCCCTACTGCCAAGGCATGTGTTCCAGAAACAAATTGCGAACGCACCAAAGCTGCCTCTGCTTTAAAAATATCCGCATAAATCAAATCTAGTTTTTCTCGTCCAACATCAGAATATGCGTACCCAGTACTTGACTTTAAATAATAATCGGAAACTTTATTTTTTGCAAACGCATTGATAACCTTATCGGTATTAAACAGAGCTATTTCTTCAAGCTTTGTGGTTATTTTAGCAATATTTTTTATTGCTTTTAATTCTATTTTCTCGTAATTAATCAATTAATTTCACCTTTTCTTAATATATTTTTTAAACTCCACTACCTGTCCGCTCTTCAAACGCACTTTTAACATTGTTCCTTCGGGTAGATATTCCTGCTCTAAAATAACTCCCACATTGTGAATTCTCGATACCTTTTCAGAATCACTATAAGGAATAAGAAAATAGTCTTCCACTGCCTGGATTTTTAAATTTTCTGCAATAATACCCTTGAGTTTATCAAGATTTATATTTTTTAGAGCTGAAACGCAAATGCTATTTTCTTCTTCGGAAAGCTGCCCCGGCAAACCAGAATCTTGTGGTAGTTTATTAATTTTATTGTAAACATTTACTATTGTCCGAAAATTGAAAGTGCAAGTTGAACACATCCGTGTAAAAGTTTAATAGAGTCTAGCTTAGCTTGG
>JAJQDY010000082.1 GCA_021201965.1 Phascolarctobacterium sp. | reverse complement strand
CGATGTTCGTCAGATGTTTTCCCTTCTTGCGCTTCTCCGCATCTGTGATAGAATGTAGGTAGTCCATAGTGATTGTCCTCCTCGATAGGGTTTTGTGTGTGAACTCTATTCTACCACGGATTCAATCGCTATGGATTTTTTAACTGTTTAACTTCATTTTACAATCGGCCAATTTTTCATTTAAAGAGTGGTTTTAAGAATGTCACAGGCAACAATTTATATTTTAGTTGTAATGGTCGCCTATCTTGGCGGGGTGCTGGCAATCGGTTATTACTGCTCCAAGCAGAGTTCTTCGGCCGCTGAATTCTATCTCGGCGGAAGGCGCCTGGGGCCATATGTTACGGCCATGAGCGCAGAGGCTTCGGATATGTCCAGCTATCTTATGATGGGACTTCCGGGCCTTGCTCATCTTTCAGGCGTGGCAGATGTAGGCTGGACTATTATAGGGCTTGCGGTGGGGACATATCTCTCCTGGCTCCTTGTGGCAAGAAGGCTGCGCCGCTATTCCCATATAGTTGACGCGACAACGCTTCCCCAGTTCTTTTCCAAACGTTTTCATGACAGGAATAATATCCTGTGCGCAATTTCCGCCGTCGTCATTATAATTTTCTTTATTCCTTACACGGCGTCAGGTTTCGCAGGATGCGGCAAACTTTTTTCCTCTATCTTCGAGATGGATTACACGACGGCCATGGTTGTTTCCGCCATCATAATCGTGGGATACACTGCCATGGGCGGTTTCCTTGCGGCATCATTTACGGATTTCATACAGAGCATTGTAATGACCACGGCTCTGGTTGCGGTCTTAATTTTTGCCTTCATTACTGCCGGCGGCCCTGACGCTGTTTTTGATAATGTGCGCAGCCTGCCGGGATATCTCTCCTTTACCGAAACATATATTGAAAAGACGGCAGGCAGCCAGCCATACACATTCCTTGATATTATAGCGACGCTTTCATGGGGGCTCGGCTATTTCGGCATGCCCCATTTCCTGCTCAGGTATATGGCGATTAAGGAAGAGAAAAAACTCTACGTGTCACGCCGTGTGGCTTCCGTATGGGTAACCTGTTCCATGACGGTTGTCGTGCTTATAGGCATTGCGGGTAGGACGCTGAGTGCCAACGGCTCCATTGCCGTGCTTAATGGTTCCGCAACGGAAACAGTACTTGTCCGGATTGCGGACCTTATTGCAAGCTATGGGACACTGCATGCGGCTCTTGCCGGGATTATTCTCACCGGCATCCTTGCAAGCGTAATGTCAACCGCGGATTCCCAACTTCTTGCTGCGGCATCCAGCGTATCGCAGAACCTCATGCAGGAGACTTTCCACATGAAGCTTTCCGAGAGGGTAGGCATGATTGCAGCGAGGGTTACGGTACTTATTATTGCCGTACTCGGTGTATTCCTTGCAGGTGATCCCGACAGTTCGGTATTCGGCATTGTTTCCTTTGCCTGGGCCGGGTTCGGCGGCGCCTTCGGGCCTGTAATGATCTGCTGCCTTTTCTGGAAACGGGCGACCCTTCAGGGAGCGGTTGCGGGAATGAGTGCCGGCGGCATCATGATCTTCATCTGGAAATTCCTCATTAAGCCTTGCGGCGGCGTCTGGGGCATTTACGAACTTCTGCCGGCGTTTATGACGGGACTTATTATAATGGTTCTGGTAAGCCTTATGACGGAAAAACCATCGGAAGAGATTGAGGAAGAATTTGTTCTTGCCGGATCTGAAGAAGAACTGGTGCAGAAATAGGGAAAAAAGCAGTGCCACCGTTTCAGGAAACGTCTGAAACGTGGGTTTATTTTATTCCTGCACGGGCATTTTTTCATGCGGGAGATGCTTGCAATATTTACCTGCATGAAAGTATAATTATTACAGATAAACTTTTAAGGAGGGACAGATATGGAAACATTGAAAACAATAAACAACCGTAAGTCCGTAAGGAAATATACGGGCGCCCTCACGGAAGGTGCCCTTAAGACGGTTCTTCTGGCAGGCGAGGCATCACCGATAGGCATGGGAAAATATGGTGACATGCATATGACGGTTATCCGCAAGAAGGAAATCCTTGACGGGATTGAGCGCGCAGCCAACGAATTTTTTAAGACCGTTAATGGGAAACCCCTCTATGGTGCCCCCTGCTTGATTCTTATTTCAACGAAGCTCACTGGGACCCCCATGGACAGGGTGCCTTATTCCAATGCGGCAATAGTGGCGGAAAACATGCACCTTGCGGCAACGGACATCGGCCTTGGCAGTTGCCTCATCTGGGGAGCTATAATGGGACTGAACAACGACAAGGAACTTATTAAAAAGCTGAACCTGCCTGACGGCCACACGCCCTGCTGCGGTGTCATAGTGGGCGAGACTGAAGAGAAGTTTGCCAACAGGACCATTCCTGAAGACAGGATCAGCATTTCCTATATAAAGTAACTGTACATGTAAGGCAGAAGGCAAAACTTTTCATGAGGATTCAATTATGGAAACAGTAAAAGCCATTAAATACCGCAGGTCAATAAGAAGATATACCAGCAGATTATCAGAAGAAAGCCTCCAGGCCGTGCTGATGACCGGTAAGGCCGCCCCCATCGGCATGGCAAGATACAGGGAAATGCACATGACCGTTATCAGGGACAAGGCGACTCTTGATGAATTTAACCGCAATGCGGCGGAATACTGCTAGAAGGCGGAACCACTCTACGATGCTCCATGCCTGATACTCATCTCAACGATAATGGAGGACCCATTCAGGTGCAACGTCTATTATTCGGATGCTGCGGTAATGGCGGAAAACATGCATCTTATGGCAACGGACATGGGACTTAGCAGCTGCCTCATCTTGGGCACCATACTGGCCCTCGGTACCAACAAGGAGCTTATTAAAAAGCTGAACCTGCCGGAAGGACACGTGCCATGCTGCGTGGTTATAGTAGGCGGGACGGAGGAAAAATTCCCGGAAAGGCAGATCCCCGAAGACAAAATCAGTGTTTCCTACATCGGCTGACCCAAAGGTAAAATAAAAAAAGGAGTGATGGAAATCACTCCTTTTTATTATACCTTTATTCCTAGTTCCTGGCGGTGGCCAGCATGAGCTTGATCCTGTTTTCCTGGTTGACCTTCGAGGCGCTGGAATCGTAATCAATGGGGAGGATGTTGGCATCCTCTATGAGTTCCTTGATTTTATTCACCATGCCGCGCCCTACTATATGGTTCGGCAGGCAGCCGAAGGGCTGGGCGCAGATGATATTATTATAGCCGCTTTTGGAGAGTTCGAGCATTTCGGCGGTCAGGAGCCAGCCTTCGCCCATATTATTCCCGTAGCCAACCACGTCCTTTGCTAGGGACTTGGTTTCCGCATAGGAGGTCGGCGGGGAGAAGGGAGGGAGGCTTAAGGCATCAATCAGTATTTTTTCCAGTTTTTCAAGATACAGGAAGGCAGCCTTTGCCGTGCCGTATTTAAAGATGTCGCCGCCATAAAGTTTATAGTCCGTGAGATAAGTATCTGCGCAGTACATGATAAAATTCATAAGTCCCGGCAGCATGTATTCGCAGTCCTGTTTCTGCAGGAATTTTTCGAGATCGTTATTGCCGAGCCCGGCATATTTGATGTAGATTTCTCCCACAATCCCGACCTTGATTTTATCCTGCACCTTAATTTGGACATCCGCAAAATCCGCGGCAATATTTTTCGCAAAATGCCTGATGGTGTCAAGGGTATGGGCTTTACCGTCCTTAAAGAGGGCACAGAGTTTCCCAAGCCATTTATCCGCAATGGCGTCCACGGTGCCTTTGACTGTTTCGTAAGGACGCAGCTTGTTGGTAAGATGCATAAGCGCATCGCCGTAAATTACTGCAGCGAGGAATTTCCTCAGCATGGTCATATCAAGATCGAACCCCGGCTGTTCCTCTAGACCCTGGACATTAAGGCTGATGATTGGGACATTGTGGAAGCCTGCCTTTTCAAGTCCCTTGCGCAAAAGGTGGATGTAGTTAGACGCGCGGCAGCCGCCGCCCGTCTGGGTAAGGATGAGTGCCGTCCGGCTGGTGTCATATTTGCCGCTCTTAAGGGCATTTATGAACTGCCCGATGACGAGCAGCGCCGGGTAGCAGATATCGTTATTCACGTACTTGAGTCCGGTATCCACCACTTTTCGTCCCGTGGTTTCCAGCACCTCCGCCTTGTAGCCGCAGCTTTCCAGCGCGGATTTCAGCAGGTCGAAATGCAGTGGCAGCATCCCCGGGAAGAGGATGGTATGGGTCTTTTTCATTTCCTTTGTAAAGACAGGGAATTTATACATAGTACTCCTTTTTTCTCAGCTTCCAAGGCCTGCTGCGGCAAAAAGGCTGCGCAGGCGGATTTTGGCTGCCCCTAAATTGTCAATGTCGTCTATTTTAATCTGGGTATAGATTTTTCCGTTTTCCTCAAGTATCCGCCGGCATTCATCTGTCGTTATGGCGTCGCATCCGCAGCCGAAACTTACCAGCTGCACCATGTGCATGTCGCTTGTCTTTGACACGTATTTTGCTGCGGCATAAAGCCGGCTGTGGTAGGTCCACTGGTTGAGGACATGAAGGTCCTTCAGAAGTTCCTTGCGCGGGATATGCATGCTTACGGCATCCTCACTGACAAGGGCCGCGCCCATGCTCGTAATGAGGCGGTCAATGCTGTGGTTGACCTTGGGATCAATATGGTAGGGGCGGCCTGCAAGGACAATGACCGGTTTTCTCTGGGCCCTTGCTTCATCAATTATTTCCTGGCCGATTTCTATTGTTTTCGCTTTAAATTCCTTAAGTGCAGCAAAGCCTTTCTTCATGGCGCTGCGGATTTCCGCAGGCTTAATGCCCGGGAAGTGTGGTAAAAGCATTTCGTTAAGTTTTTTTGCAAGCAGTTTCCTTTCACCGCTTAAGGCGAGGTAGTCAAATATGAAGGATGATTTATCGATGTCCCGCATATTGGCATTAAGTACCTCTGGATAATAAGCGACCACAGGACAATTATAGCAGTTTTCCGCGCTGTTTTCATCAATATTATAAGTCATGCAGGGGTAGAAGATGGTCTTAACCCCTTTTTCCAGTAGCCATTTTATATGCCCGTGCATGAGTTTTGCCGGATAGCAGACTGTATCGCTGGGGATTGTTCCCTGGCCCCTGCGGTAAATATTTTCATCGGCAATGGGGCTGATTATGAGGGTAAAATCAAGTTCCTTAAAGAAGGCATGCCAGAAAGGCAGCAGCTCATACATGTTAAGTCCCATGGGAATCCCAATTGTACCGCAGTTTCCCCTGCATTCCGGCAGGCTTTCAAGAAGCGCAAGCTTCTGCCGATAAAGGTTAATGGCGTTATCCTGGGCCTTGTGGGTCACGGGCCTTTCGCAGCGGTTGCCGCTGATGAAGCGGCTTCCGCCGCTGAAAATATTTACCGTAAGATGGCAGTGGTTATTGCAGAGCCCGCAGGTCATATTTTTAACATCGTGACTGAAATTATCAAGCTCTTCCAGCTTAATAAGGCTGGTTGGGCGGGGGTCTGCCGCATAGCGCTGCATAGCATAAAGTGCTGCGCCGAAGGCGCCCATGAGCCCCGCGATGTCTGGACGGATTACCTCCTGGCCCATTTCATCCTCAAATGCACGTAAAACGCAGTTATTAAGGAATGTGCCGCCCTGGACGACGATGTGGCGTCCGATGGCTTCCTTGCTGCCCGGGCGGATGACCTTATAGATGGCATTCTTCACGATGCTGATGGAAAGGCCCGCGCTGATATTGGAAACGGAAGCCCCGTCCTTCTGGGCCTGCTTGACGCTGCTGTTCATAAAGACGGTGCAGCGGCTCCCGAGGTTTACCGGCCGGTCCGCAAAAAGCCCGAGCTGGGCAAAATCCTCGGCGCTGTAACCCAAAATTTCCGCAAAGGTCTGCAGGAAACTGCCGCAGCCGCTTGAGCAGGCTTCGTTAAGGAAAATATTATCTATGGCATGGTTATGTATTTTAAGGCATTTAATATCCTGCCCGCCGATATCAAGGATAAAATCGACGCCGGGGAGCAGGCTCTTTGCGGCGTAAAAATGCGCCATGGTTTCCACGATGCCGTAATCCGCCATGAATGCGTTGCGGATGAAATCCTCGCCATAGCCGGTCACGGCGGAAGCAAGGATGCGGCACTTAGGATATTTCCTGTAAAAATTCGTCAGGTATTCCTTGACGGCAACGACGGGGTTGCCCTTATTGCTCTGGTAGTGGGAATGGAGCAGCATCCCGTTCGGGCTTACCACGGCAATTTTTATGGTGGTGCTGCCTGAATCTATGCCGATAAATGCTTCCTTTGCGGAGGCAATGTCGCCCCTTGGCACTTTCGCCCGGCCATGGCGCTCAAGGAAAGCGGCATATTCCTCCCGGCTCTTGAAGAGGAGGTCCAGGTGGTCAAAATCATTTTTGGCGCTGAGGAGGAGCTTTATGGGAAGTTCCTCAAGATCGACTTCGGCATCGGCGCAGAAGGCCGCACCAATGGCAACGTAAAAGAGGCTGTTTTCGGGGCAGACGCCCTTTATATGCAGCATATTGTCAAAACTGTCCCTGAGGCAGCTCATAAAGGTCAGAGGGCCGCCAAGATAGAGGACATTCCCTGTTATGGGGCGCCCCTTGGTAAGGCCTGTTATGGCCTGGCTGGCAACCGCGTTGAAAATACTGGCCGCGAGATCGCATTTTTCCGCGCCCTGGTTTAAAAGGGGCTGGATATCGCTTTTGGCGAAAACGCCGCAGCGGCTGGCAATGGTATAGATATTGCGGGACTCCTTCGCCAGGTCGTTCATGTTTTCAATGGGGATGTTAAGCAGCGTCGCCATCTGGTCTATGAAGGCGCCAGTGCCGCCGGCGCAGCTGTCATTCATCCTTGCGTCGAAGTGCCTGCCGAGGAACATTATCTTCGCATCCTCGCCACCGAGCTCTATGACCACGTCGGTCCCGGGGTTGAGCCTGTCGGTACAGATTTTTTCCGCGAAAACTTCCTGCACGAACTGTAGGCCGCAGCTGTCCGCCACCCCGATGCCGGAGCTGCCGGAAACCGCAAGGCGGGCGGTCTTTATGTCGGGGAACTTCCTGTGGAGTTCCGAAACCATGCGCTGAATTTTATCCGCTATAAGGCTGTAGTGGCGCTCGTATTTTGCAAAAAGAAGCTCACTCGCATCATTTAAGGCGGCTATCTTTATGGTCGTACTGCCAATGTCAAGGCCTATCTGCATCCAATTTTTGCCTCCGTGGAATATTAGTTAAGCGGGATATAAGCGGCTGCTGCCGGCGGAACTTCCCGTTTTCACGCCGGAACGATGATGGCGACGAAAACAACATCGCTGTCCATATTATTGGCGATGCCGTGGCTGGTGCCTTCTGGACAGAAGGTGGTGTCGCCGGGTTTCAGTTCAACAAGGGTCCCGTCATCGTTATAAGTCGGGTTCCCCTTAAGGATGAAGTAGGTTTCGCTGTTGCCCTTGTGCTCATGGTAGCCGAGGGAGCAGCCGGGCTTCAAAAGGCATCTGGTGAAAAGGGAAACCTTTCCGCCGTAGACCGCCTCATCAATGATATGTTCTATTACTACTTCGCCTTCACCGCCGAAACGGTTTTTAAAAACATCAGTCTTTTTCTCTTTACCGATCATGATTTTCCCTCCCGCATGAAAATTCATTATTATTATACTACTATTATAGCGGAAGTGATGAAATGATTTGGTGAAATTTTTAAAAAGACTTACATTTACAGATTCACTGGGGTAAAGTATAAGAAAACCATGAGGATGTAAATCTTGTTATTGAAAAATATCACCCGAGAGGAGTAGTGATGATGAAAAAACTGCTATTAGTAATGCTTGACATGATTACAGTCCTGATGCTGGTTGCAGGCTGCAGCAGCGGGCCGAAGAAAATGGTCATAGGCCCTGATGACAATTTCGCGCCCATGGGCTTCCGCAACGACAAGAACGAAATTGTGGGCTATGACATAGACTTGGCAAAGGAAGCGTGCAAACGCACAAAACTGTAAGTGGAATTCAAGCCAATTGACTGGGCTTCCAAGGAAGCCGAGATAAAAGGTAAACGCATTGATGCCATCTGGAACTGCTTCACCGTGAACGAGGAAAGGGAAAAGGTTTATAGCCTTTCCAAGCCATATATGGTAAACGCACAGCTTCTGGTAGTGCCGGTGGACTCCGCCATCCAGAAGAAAAGCGATATCCCCGGCAAGGTGCTCGGCGTGCAGGATGACAGCACCGGCGACTATCTCATGGATAGGGACGATTCCTTCAGGACATCCCTTAAGGACTACAGGAAATACCCTGACTTTGCTGCATTATACCTTGACATGGACGCAGACCGCGTTGACGTTATGATAGCGGACGCAGTGCTTGCCAGTTACTATATGAAGAAGAACCCCGGCAAATACCGTATCCTTGAGGAGAGCATTGGTGATGAGGTAGTGGCCGTGGCATTCCGCAAGGGCGATGACGAACTGTGCGGCAAAATCAACAAGGCCCTCGACGAGATGAAAAAGGACGATACCTGCAAGAAGATTTCCAATGAATGGATAGATGCCGACCTTACGAAATATTAACATGAAGGGGGCGTAAAGCCCCGTTGTGTTTTAAACGGAGACGGAAATGGATTACATCATAAGGATTATTCCCCAACTTCTGGAAGGAGGCGTGGTGACGGGGCAGGTTTTCCTCATTACAATCGTCTTAAGCGTCCCCATCGGGATCCTTCTGGCGCTCGGGCGTGTTTTATCCATAGGGATTCTGCAGAAAATAATAGCATTCTATGTCTGGGTCCTCAGGGGTACCATGCTCATGCTGCAGCTGATTTTCGTATACTATGCGCTGCCGACGGTAGGGATACTCTACGTAGATTTCGAGGCGGCCATAGTTTCAAACGTTTTTAACTACAGTGCCTATTTCTGCGAAATTTTCAG
>JAJQDY010000049.1 GCA_021201965.1 Phascolarctobacterium sp. | reverse complement strand
GATTGTGCCTCGGTCGATGTCCGTCAGATGTTTTCCTTCTTGCGCTTCTCCGCATCTGTGATAGAATGTGGGTAGTCCATAGTGATTGTCCTCCTTGATAGGGTTTTGCGTGTGAACTCTATTCTACCACGGATTTAATCGCTATGGATTTTTTAACTGTTCAACTTCATTTTACAATCGGCCAAAAATAAAAATGCCGAATTTTGATAAAAATGAAGTTTTAACATTACTGAAGATGCTTGTGAGTACAAATACGGTCAATCCGCCTGGCAATGATAAAATACTGGCTGAAAAAATGGCGGAAGCTTTTGTAAGAGAAGGAGTAGATGTTAGAGTGGATGATATTGAACCTGGCAGAGCCAATCTTATAGCTCATTTCCTTGGAGAAAAACATAGTCCTGTATTTCTTGTTACTGGACATATAGATACGGTGCCGGTAGGAGGCATTGAATGGCAACAAGATCCTTTCAGATGTGATACAGACGGAGATCTTGTTTATGGGCGCAGTGTTGCTGGCATGAAGGGTTCTGTTGCAGCACTTATGTATGTCATGTTTCTGATGAAACGCAATAGAACCATTCCAAAGCAGGATGTCATATTTTGCGCCGCATATTGGGAAGAACGTGGTTGTATTGGTGCTAAGGCGTTTGTTGATAAAGGTGGCATGAGGGAAATAGGGGCCATATTAGTGGGGGAACCCAGTAATGCTGACATGTTGGTTGCTCATAAAGGAGCAATCTTGGTAAGAGTAAAGTTTCAAGGCAAGACGGCTCATGGATCTATGCCTCATCTTGGTATTAACGCTGTAAACATGGCGGTTAAATTTGTACAGGCGTTAAATGCATAAACTTTTGACTGTAGACCAGATAAATGGTTTGGGATGCCGACATTTACCGTAAATACTTTAAATGGCGGTGTGGCTACCAATGTGATACCAGATTTTGCGGAATGTACTCTTGATATCCGGACCATTCCGGGGCAAACGAAAGCAGATGTAGAATCCTTCATTGAAAAAGCATTAAAGACTGTCAAAACAGAGGATAATGATTTCGATGCCAAGTATTAATTCTTTCTTGACGCTCTGCCAGTGGCCTGTCCGGAAGGAGATGGAATTCTAGATGCCCTGGATCGGGTTACAGGGAAACATTTATTAAGACGCGGTGTTAATTACTATACCGATGCTTCGGAATTGATTGGCGGCTCTAATCTTACGGTAGTTATTTATGGGCCTGGTGATGACAAGCAGGCACATCAGCCCAATGAATACCTTTTTTTTACACGATTTTTTGAGGCCATTACCGTTTACTACAATTTTATGAGCGAATATATGATCTGACAAAATGCCGCGGTAAAATACCGCGGCATTTTATATTCTGGCCTGTTTGTAGAGAAGATGGCAAGTATGCTATAATATCTTCATCACTGATAAGCGAGGGGTCCAGTATGAAATGTGGTTTCTGCGGACGTGAAATAGACATGAGAGTTCTTGAGTGCCCGTATTGCCATTATCAAATACAAAAAGAAGCGCAGGTACTTACTCCGGATGAGAGGGATACATTTGAAGGGATTACCATTGAAGAAGACGGCAGTACTGACCAGGAAGTTTATGGAGGAAATCGGCAGGAAAGAGTACATCCTAATTTTAAGGTGCGTACTTTCAGCTTTAGTAATGGTATTTTAAGTACATTACTTATTATCGGCGTTATTTTAGCTTTTTGCTTTTTTCTCTTGCCCTCATTTTTAATCTTTGCAGTAATATGGGCAGTGATTGTGTTTTTCCTGCGGCTCTTTGCCTGACGGCATAGAAATCCTTTTTATTAAAAATTTAAAAAGGATTTTTTTCAGTTGCAGCGAATATAAGAGAAGTACAAAAAAGTATGAAAAAAATGGGGAGGCATAGAAGAATATGCATAGTTACACTATGGATCTTGGCGGCAGGGAACTTACAATTGAAGCTGGCAAGATTGCAAAACAGGCTAACGGTGCCGTTATGGTACGCTACGGAGACACTGCTATTGTAGTGGCTGCTACTGGAACTAAAACACCGCACGAAGGCGTTGATTTTTTCCCGTTGACTGTTGATTTTGAAGAGAAGATGTATGCTGTCGGTAAAATTCCAGGCGGTTTTATTAAACGTGAAGGACGCCCGAGTGAACAGGCTATTTTGACCAGCAGGCTGATTGATAGGCCTATCCGTCCAATGTTTCCGGACGGTTATCACAATGATGTGCAGATTGTTGCTACGGCTGTGTCTGTTGATCCTGATAATGCTCCTGATATGCCGGCAATGATTGGTGCATCCTGCGCTTTATCTATTTCTGATATTCCTTTTGACGGGCCTATTGCCGGTGTACGGGTCGGACTTATTGATGATAATTTTATTATTAATCCGACCGTTGAGCAGTCCCGTATCAGCTTGCTTAATCTGGCCATAGCCGGAACAAAGGATGCAATTTTAATGGTTGAGGCCGGAGCAAAAGAAGTATCTGAGGAAATAATGTTTGATGCAATCTACTTTGGTCATGGCGTTATAAAGCAGTTGGTTGAATTCCAGGAAAAAATTGTTGCTGAAATCGGTAAAACAAAAATGGAAGTTCCTGTATATGATCCTCCGGCTGTTCTTGTTGCCGAAATAGAAGAGTATGGCGCCCAGAAACTGAAGGATGCACTCATGGATGCCAATAAGCTGGGGCGCGAAGAAAATGTCGCTAAAGTAAAGGCAGAAATTGCCGAGGTATTCTTAGCAAAATATCCGGACAATGAAAAAGACGTTGCTTATATAACTCAGAAGTTGGTTAAAAAAATCGTAAGACGCGCCATTTCCGTTGACAAAATCCGTCCTGACGGTCGCCAGTTGGATGAAGTACGTCCAATTTCTTGCGAGGTAGGATTTCTTGCAAGGCCGCACGGCAGTAGCCTCTTTACACGCGGACAGACACAAATATTAAATGTACTTGCCCTTGCTCCTTTATGTGAAGCACAGACTCTTGACGGGCTTGGTGCAGATGATACCAAACGCTATATCCACCATTATGATTTCCCGCCATACAGTGTAGGTGAAACTAAGCCGCTGCGCAGCCCTGGGCGGCGTGAAATAGGACATGGAGCACTTGCTGAGCGTGCTTTGCTGCCGGTTATTCCTTCAGAAGATGAATTTCCGTATGCCATCCGCTTGGTATCGGAAGTATTGGAGTCAAACGGATCTTCCTCTATGGGCAGTGTCTGTGCAAGCACATTGTCGCTGATGCATGCAGGCGTACCTATTAAAGCACCTGTTGCCGGCGTTGCCATGGGTCTTGTAAAAGATGGTGAATATTTTACCATCCTTACGGATATCCATGGCCTTGAAGATGCCCTAGGCGACATGGACTTCAAGGTTGCAGGTACCAGTAAAGGTATTACCGCAATTCAGATGGATATAAAGATCGACGGCATAAATAAGGAAATCTTTGCCCAGGCACTTGCACAGGCTAAACGCGGACGGGAATTCATTATTGGTAAGATGTTGGATTGCATAAGCGAGCCTAATAAAGAACTGTCTCCGTATGCTCCGAAAATTACCACTATTACTGTTGATTCTGAAAAGATCAGCAAGGTTATCGGCCCTGGCGGTAAAACGGTGAAAAAGATTGTTGAAGAAAGCGGAGCGAAAATAGATATCGATGACAGCGGGAAAATATTTATTGCTGCAGTGACCAGTGAATCGGCCAATAAAGCCATTGATATGATTCAGGGGATTGTTGCCGATGCAGAGCCTGGGAAAATATATACCGGAATGGTTACAAGAATTATGAATTTCGGTGCATTTGTTAAAATTCTTCCGGGCAAGGAAGGATTAGTGCATATTTCTCAGCTTTCTACGGAGCGCGTGGAAAAAGTAGAGGATGTTGTTTCTGTGGGTGACGAAATAGTCGTTAAAGTCACTGATATTGACAGTAAAGGGCGCATAAATCTTTCCAGAAAGGCTGTTCTTTCCAAAGGTTTTGAAAAATAATTTGCAGATCCCGCGGATTCGCGTCGGCGGGATTTTATCTGAGTGAGGTACTTATGAAAATAAGGGGTTTTGAAAAAATAAGTAAATATGCTGATATAGAATTTACGATGCCTGAGCGAAAGACAAAAAAATCGGCAGGATATGATTTTTGCCTGCCGGAAAACGTAGTTCTTGAACAGGGAAAGCTGAAACTGGTTCCTACGGGAGTCAAGGCTTATATGAAAGATGATGAATATCTTGGGATGCATATACGTTCCAGCATTGCAATAAAAAAGAATATTATGCTTGTTAATAATGTAGGTATCATTGATGCTGACTATTATAATAATGAGGATAATGAAGGACATATCATGCTGGCACTTCTGAATAATGGGAGAGAGCCTGTAATGCTGAACAAAAATGACAGGATTGCTCAGGGAATTTTCTATAAATATTTGGTTACAGATGATGACGCGCGGGCAGAAAAGACAGTACGCAGCGGGGGGCTTGGCAGTACCAAATAGCTGTGAATATTGTAAATACTTTACAAAAAATCATTGGAATGAGTAAATTTTTATTTATAGTTTGACAAATGGTTTTAATAGTAGTATAATTCTCGAAATAAAACAAATAGTAAGATAGAGGAGCGGGAAGCATTATTAACCTGCAGAGCGGGAGCTGGGACGCAGGGAAAAGGGTTACCGCCGAAGTATGGCAGCAGCCGTGTTGCTGTACTGGGACTGCAGCTAATAACTGCTGGACTGTCGCTGTTTCTGCAGCGGAGAGCTATCTCAGCATTAGTAGTTACCGCCGTTGAGAGAGCTCATCTCAACGGTTTTTGTTTTGTTTTGGGGAAATTTTATGTTAAGGAGTGGATTTCATGATTCGTGTGCTAGTAAATGGGGCCCTTGGACGTATGGGCGGAGAAGTCGTAAAAAAAGTTTTTTCAGAACCTGATTTGGAACTTGTGGGAGTTGTGGATATTAAAGTTGGAAAAGTTCATACCGAGAAGGCAGTTTTCGACGTTGATACTGATTTGCGGCACGCTCTTGAGAAAAGAAAACCTGACGTGGTAGTAGATTTCACCCGTCCTGATGTGGTCATGAATAATCTTCGCATAATTCTTAATATGGGAGTCAGGGCGGTCGTAGGCACAACAGGGTTTAAGTCTAATGATTTGGAAGAACTCGGTACGCTTGCAAAAAAGAACAGCACTTCTCTCCTTATCGCTCCAAATTTTGCTTTGGGTGCGGTTGTTATGATGAAACTGGCATGTGAGGCAGCAAAATATTTTCCCCATGTGGAAATAATTGAAAAGCATCATGACAAAAAGCTGGATGCACCTTCAGGGACAGCTATCAGTACTGCACAGAAAATTACTGCAGTCAGGGAAAAAATGCGCCAGGGTAATCCGGAAGAGAAAGAAACCCTGCCTGGTGCCCGCGGAGCAGATTATAAAGGAATGAAAATTCACAGTGTCCGTTTGCCGGGATATGTAGCGTCTCAGGAAGTTATATTTGGCGGCCAGGGAGAGATATTGCGTATTTCTTCAGAATCAGTTAACCGTGAATGCTATATGCCCGGGGTTGCAATGGGCTGTCGTAAGATTATTGAATGCACCGGACTTGTTTATGGCCTTGACAAATTACTGTAACGGGAGGAAATTGAATGAAGAAGTATAATGTCGCAATTTTAGGTGCTACCGGGGCCGTAGGCGGGGAATTTCTTAAATTGATTGAAGAACGTAATTTCCCCTTTGCCGAGTTGCGGCTGCTAGCTTCTAAACGTAGTGCTGGAAAAAAGATAGATTTCATTGGGAAAACTTATACAGTTCAGGAGGCAAAAAAGGATTCTTTCGAGGGCATAGATATTGCGCTCTTTGCCGGTGGCAGTATTTCCAAGGAATTTGCTCCTTATGCCGTTGAGGCAGGTGCTGTCGTAATAGATAATTCCAGTGCATTCAGGATGGATCTGGAAGTTCCATTGATTGTTCCTGAAGTCAATCCGCAGGCAATTTTAAAGCATAAAGGTATTATCGCCAATCCTAATTGTTCCACAATTATTATGGTAATGGCTTTAAAACCGCTGTATGATCTTGCCAGAATAAAACGTGTTGTCGTTTCCACGTATCAGGCGGTATCAGGTGCAGGCAAGGAAGGTATTGATGAGCTCACGGATCAGGTTAAGGCTCAGGCTGAGGGAAAGGAAATGATAGCTAATATCCTTCCTACAACGAGTATGGAAAAACATTATCCGATAGCCTTTAATCTCATCCCGCAGATTGATATTTTCCTTGACAATCTCTACAGCAAGGAAGAAATGAAAATGGTAAACGAAACGCAGAAAATTATGGAAGATTACGACATGCGTATTACCGCAACTACCATTCGCGTACCCGTTTACCGCAGTCACAGTGAATCTGTGAATGTTGAGTTTGAACATGATCTCAATCTGGAAGACATGAAGAAGGCTTTGAGCGCTTTTCCAGGGGTTATCGTGCAGGATAATCCGAAAAAGCAGATTTACCCGATGCCTCTTTATACGTCCGAAAAAAACAATGTTTATGTCGGGCGGTTACGCAGGGATGGGTCCAATCCTAATACTTTCAACATGTGGGTAGTTGGAGATCAGATACGTAAGGGAGCTGCGCTTAATACCCTGCAGATAGCTGAAACCATGATTAAAAACGGCTGGCTGTGATTTTAATTTAAGGGAGAAGATCAGATGAAAATAATTGTACAAAAATTTGGCGGGACATCAGTTGCTGATGAGAAGTCACGGGTTGCCGTAAAGGATAAAGTGCAGGATGCTATTCGCAATGGATTCTCTCCAGTAGTAGTAGTTTCTGCCATGGGCCGCAAAGGCGCGCCTTACGCTACTGATACCCTCATTGATGTACTGAAGGAAGCCAATGCATCCGTGAATGTCCGTGAAATGGATGTAATAATGTGCTGCGGTGAAATTATATCTTCCTGTATATTGGCAGCAACTCTGCAAAAGTACGGGATTAATGCCATGGCACTTACCGGAGGTCAGGCAGGAATCATAACTGATTCTCAGTTTGGTACGGCCCGGATCAAGAATATTAATGTCGGCAATCTGCATTATCTTCTGGAATCAGGTATTATTCCGGTTGTCTGCGGATTCCAAGGCGTTACGGAAAATAATTCCAAGTTTACGACTCTTGGCAGGGGCGGAAGCGATACGACTGCCGCTGCGCTTGGGAGTGCTCTGCATGCCGAGTGTGTTGAAATATATACGGATGTAGACGGGATTATGACAGCTGATCCGAGGTTGGTGAAGGAAGCGAATATTCTGGAAAAGATTTCCTATGCAGAGGTGTGTGAAATGGCTCATAACGGTGCTAAGGTAATCCATCCACGTGCTGTGGAAATTGCCATGAACCGCAACATTCCGCTAATCGTAAAGTCAACTTTCAGCGATGCTCCCGGAACTCTTATTACAAACGAACGCAGTTGCAGCGCCAATGGCTGCACTGAAATTGCAATCAACGAGTATTCGGCTAGCGGTATTGCCAATTCAAGTAATTTGGCTCAATTCCGCATTGTTCTTGATCCTGAGGATCCGGCTGCCGGCAGGATGCTTTTTGAAGATCTGGCGGCTGCCGGCATAAGCGTGGGATGCCTTAACCTTTCAGAAAAGGACGCCATGTTTGCTGTTTTCTCTCCTGATATTAAGCATACTTGCCAGGTACTGGAAGATACAGGGTTTAAATATCAGTTAAACGAAGGCTGTGCCAAAGTTTCTGTAGTCGGCAGTGCCATGCGCGGGGTACCTGGAGTTATGGCTACTTTTGTTGCGGCACTGGCCGGTAAAAAAATAGGCATTTTACAGACTGTTGATTCTGACACAACAATTTCTGCGATTATAAAAGAAGAACATCTTGTAGATGCGGTAACTGCTTTGCATAAAGCTTTTAAATTATAGGAAGGGGTGTTTATTATATGACCAATCCATATTTTGGCAGACTGCTTACTGCCATGGTTACTCCTTTTAATGAAAAGGATGGCAGTATTAACTGTGTTGCTGCCGCTGATTTTGCCGAATGGCTTATAAATAACGGCAGTGACGGACTTGTTGTGGAAGGATCTACTGGAGAAGCTGCAACAATGAATTTGGAGGAAAAACTGGCAGTTTTACGTGCCGTAGTTGAACGGGTCAATAAGCGTGTTCCAATTGTTGTGGGAGCGGGAACCAACTGCACGGAAAGTACCATTAGTTTAATTCATGCTGTTGAGAAATGCGGGGTGGACGGACTGTTGATAGTGGGGCCTTTTTATAATAAACCTACTCAGGAAGGCTACTATCAGCATTTCGCTGCTGCTGCCAGGGCTACGGAATTGCCGATTATTGTTTATAATGTACCTGGACGGACAGGATCCAATATCATGCCTGCTACCATAGCACGGTTGGCAAAGGACTTCGGTAATATCGTGGCTGTAAAAGAGGCTGCAGGTAATGTAAATCAGGTAGCGGAACTTTATCGGTTGTTGCCAGAAAATTTCACTATTTACAGTGGCGACGACGGACTAATACTGCCTTTTATGGCAGTGGGAGCCACAGGCCTCATTTCCGTATTGTCAAATGTCGGCGGCGGATTACTGCAGGATCTAATGCAGGCTTATAGCGAAGGAAGAGTCAAAGATGCTGCGGATTTAAATAAGAAGATGGTTCCCCTAGCAAATGCCATGTTCATGGAAACCAATCCAATTCCCATAAAGGCAGCTGTCAGCAAGGTTACAGGCATTAATGCGGGGGTGCCTCGCCTGCCGCTTACGCCAATCAGCAGTAAATGTGAGGCAAAGCTTGACAGTATTTTAAAAAATAATGGTTTGATATAATAAAATTTCTAAAAAAGGACGGCTTGGCCGCCCTTTTTTTATTGCTGAATTTTTCGTCGAAAATTGCAAGTGCAAGTTGAACACATCCGTGTAAAAGTTTAATAGAGTCC
>JAJQDY010000020.1 GCA_021201965.1 Phascolarctobacterium sp. | reverse complement strand
AGGTCATCATGTTCACGTTCTCGCCGAAGCTGTCATAGACCACACACGTCAGGTCCTTCTCAAATTCCAGCGCGACCGTCTTCAGCTCGCCGCCGTACATCTTAATCGCCTGTCCTATGTACTCGGCAACCTGACAGCAAAGTTCCGTCGCCTTCTCACAGATGTCCTCGTCGATGACTTCCACGGAATCCATGCGGTCAATACGATAGTTTGCCGTTCCGTCATGCTTGTCGCTGTAGGCGATGAGATAATAATTATCCTCGTTATAAACCAGAGCCACCTGCTCAACCACATAGCAGTGTCCATCTCTGCGATAGACCTTTTCCAGGTCGATGCCTATATCAAAATAACAGATGATGACCTTCTTCTGCCCATTAATGGCTTTCTCCAGAGCATCCACGTTATAATAAATTTGTTCGTTGCTGTGCTTCCTCGTATTGAAGCACACCAGATTACTCTTTAAGATTTCCGCCCTATGTGTACCACCAAGGTGAGCCAGCTTGTCTATCAGTTCTTCCGTCTTTTTATCTATAACAAAGCTGGCAGCCTGCACGGCGTCAATCAGTATTTTCAGCTCCGGAACCGAAAAGTCCCTGTCCACTATATAATACGCTTTGCTTTTGACTACCCACGTTTCCAGAATCTCAAACCCCATTTCGTTCAAGAGGGCGACATCGTGGCTCACTACCATGCGGTCGCACGGAATGTCGATACTGAGCATATACTCACAGATCTGGTTCGTGGAAAGCGGATGCTATTCATCCGATTCCTGACGCAGCAGTTCCAGAAGCTTTACCAGTTTGATTTTCTGCCAGTTCTTCTGTGACATTCGTCCACCTCCGTCATCCCCGATGTGGGTAAATACAAAAACACATCGTGTATTATATACCCGAAGCGGATTCAAATTTCAATGTTTTGCTGTTAAAAATTCATAACAGCTCGATGATTTATTTTATGAAGACCCAATTCCCCGGAAATTAGAATTTTTCTTCGCTTCGGAGTGATTAAAACGGTTCTTTCCTAAACCGTGTGTGATTTATGACGACCAAGAGGTCCCCTTCGGGTGGCATCAAACAGTTTTAGAAAGAAATAATCATCATCTGAATAGCCGTAGCCCTGTCTCCAAAGTGTCTTAATCTTGTTGTTAATCCCCTCCAATCTGTAGGTGGAAATGCCATAGGTTGCATGAGCAATAATGCCCTCAAAGTGGTTGAGAGGCAGTCTGCCGAACCACATGAAATGTTGATTTTCAGTTTCTTCACATAGGTCGGCAATCTCGGTAATTTTGGCAGCCATCTGCGCCTCGTCATACAGAGAATATGCTTCCTCCAGCTCGGCTTTCACAAGGTCAAGAGCAACAATGAGTTCGTTTTTCCGAAGAAAAGCCTCTTACTTGCCGAGATAATCACCCGTGCGGGTCACAGGCTCGGTCTTGAACAGTTCTGAGCCTTGCCGGATAACCTTGACCTCAGCAACCTCTGCGTCCTTTTTGGCGATGGTTTTACGGGATGAAGTCAAGATGTACCGGGTCTTTTTCAGGGACTTAGCACCTTCCACGTTGCCCTCTGCAATAAGACGCTGCTGCTCATCCTTCCGCACCTCAGCAATCACCTTGTCACTGAAGTTCTTGACGATGTGTAGGTAGTCAAAGACGGGCTAAATATGAGGACATTTCTTCTCAAAGGCATCTTGAAAATCTGAGTTCATATCGCAGGCAACAGCCTCAACGACGTCCATCCAATCAAGCCCAACATAGTCAATAAAGTCGTAAACAACGGCCTTCTTTTTGCCTTTTTCGAGCAACAAGGCGTGTCCTGTTTCCATATCCACGATGATGGTGGCGTATTTGTACCCGTCATGGAGATTAAATTCGTCAATGCCGAAGAATCTGGCCTGCTTTTCTGGCTTTGCAAGGCTATACTTTCCTTCAGCATCTACAACGGTATAGAGGGTCTGGAGCCGTTCCATGTCGATGTCCTTGACGGCGTTCTTGTTCAGTCCGGTAAGATAGCAGACCTCGGAGTTTGTAAGACCCATTTCAAGCCAGCCGTGAGCAAAGTTAAGCATTGGCAGCGTCACCCTATGCCCTTTCACTTTGAATGGTATTTCTGGTATCTCTGTATGCCATCAGACTGGGCAGCGATACTGATGTCTCTTGAAAGCCACAATGCACAGTAGATGATATTGGAAATCTTATGGTAAAGTGGGACAATGGCTCCGGACTCAACGTGGCCTACTGGGAGGACATTGTAAGAAAAGTAAAATGACATGCGCATATCGTTTAAGAATTTAAACCGTTTACCATTCGTGACGAGTAAAGGATGTTTTCCCTTTCCTCCACCGCAGGGAGATTTATTCCCCGAACGGGCTCGAAACTCCGCCTGTGCCATGGCGTCGCGCCGTGGTCTTTTATGGCCTGCATGTGATCCTTGCTCCCGTAGCCCTTGTTACCTGAAAAGTTGTATTCAGGGTGCAGGAGCGCCAGCATCTCCATGATCCGATCACGGGTCACTTTAGCAATAACGGAGGCCGCCGCTATGGATGCGCTTAATGCGTCCCCGTGAACTATGGAAACGGTTTTAGCCGTTTTGGCCCTTACCGGCATGGCGTCTATGAGCGCCACGCTTGGTATAGTCCTAAGATGGGCTATGACTTCTTCCATGCCCAGCTGGGTGGCCTTATATATGTTGAGCTTATCTATGTTGCTCACGCTGACGACGTTGACGCTGATATCTATGGCCTTCTCCACTATTTCCCAATAAAGCGCTTCCCGCTTTTTGGCGGAAAGCTGTTTAGAGTCGTTAAGGCATTCAATGAATATATCTCGCGGCAGGATTACCGCCGCAATCACGAGGGGTCCCGCCAAGGGGCCCCTTCCAGCTTCATCAACGCCCGCTATATATTTCGCCCCGTAAGCGTAATACTGCCGCTCGTAACGCAGCATTCCGTCAAAGCGTTCCCTTTCGACGGCTTCCTTTTCCAGGCGTTTGCGGTAGACGGCAAGGAGTTTTTTGACGCCAGTGCGCTCATCCTGTTCCATGGCTGCCAGCTGATCTGATGTTGGATTGCCGTTAAGGAGTTCTTTTATTCCGTTGATTTTCATGTCTTTAAATCCCAAAACCTAGATTGACTAACTAGGCACTATCCTCTTAAGAATATCCTTTCTACCCTTCTTCCTGTTCCATGATTTTCTCAAAAATTTCCTTGGTCCAGGTATCCGGATATTTGTTGTTATAGAGAAGCACAGTGAGATTCATTTCCAAATCGCTCTTTATATCTTGCTGCGTGGTCCAGTGGGCTATCTTTGATTTCTCATCCACTAGCTTTTTTATCTCCTTGGCAAGGAATATGCATTTTTCGTCTTCGTAGGCAAAACCATGTGTATCTCGCACTTTTACCAGAATATCGTAAAATACTTTCTCTTCAACGGAAATTCCCATTCTTTCTGGAGATTGTATCTCCTTCACCAAAACATTATGGATCTTCAACAATTCTTCGGAAAGGTTGTTTACGACATCGAACATGACCCCATTCGTGAACACCAGATTGTCCCTATTGTTATATTTATCCACTACCGCCTGCAGGCGCTTATCAAATTCAATGGCCTTGATTTTGTTGATTTTCTTATATTTGCCTATTTCCACCTTGAGAAGCTTCAGCAAATAATTGAGCTTGGTTATTGGCATTTTCACAGCGGCCAGTTCTTTCCGGAATTCTTTGCTGGCGAGATCGTCCACTTTAAGTTTGCTTAAAATATTTTCAATGCCCGCGCAAGATAGGGCATCCTGCACAATCCTCTCCACTTTTTCATTCATCGCCTCCGCATCTGGTGCGTCACCTGTGGTCTGTTCATTAATCGTGGAGCGGACGATGAGATAAAATTGGGCTTTGGCGGATTCTTCCTCGGTCAATTCCCCAGACGGGGAGCAGATATCAAATGCCGGCCTTAACGCACGCGTGAAATTCATGAAATTTGTTTGCCTATCCTCTTTTGATTGGACATACTCTGCCGCATAATTAAGGCACGTAAGCTTTTCCAGTGAGTCACCGGAATAGAATTTTGTATCGTCAAAATCAGTCAACAGTTTATCAATGACTGCAAGGAGCTCCCTAAAAATGCCAATGGTAATCTTTATGTCTTCAATAGGATTACTGCCTGATTCCCCTTGGGATTTCATGGCATCCAGCAAAGAGTTCCTGATGCCGATATAATCAACGACAAGCCCCTTATCCTTGCCTTCAAACACTCGTTTCACGTGGGAGATGGTCTGGATTAGGTTGTGTTTCTGTATTGGTTTATCAATGTATATAATGGCGAGGGAAGGTACGTCAAATCCCGTAACCCACACATCCACGACCACGGCTATCTCGAAATTGGAATCATTATTTTTAAACTGCTTGTCCAAAAATTTATGATAGTTTTTTGAGCCGCACATGTCATACAGTGACTTCGGATCGTTTGGCTGCCAGGTAGCGACAAGATTTATCTTCGCTATTGGCGTCATCCTCGCCAACTGCTCCTTCGTGAAAGCACTTTCGTCTTCAGCCTTATGCTTCTCTCACCCATCAGGGTGAATAGCAAGTATGGCATTAAGGAGATTGGAGGCAGCCATGCGATCCGAACACACGATCATGGCCTTCTGCACCACTTTTGGCTTTTGCTTGTAAAGCGCCTCATAATTATCGGAAATACCTTTAGCCATTTTTCTATTCTGCCAGGAAAGTTGAGAATATTCGTAATACGACTCATCGCTTTCTGGCTCTTAAGGATTTGAGCCGGCGTGGAGCCCGCATTGGCGCATTCCTCATAATACTTTTGAATTTCCTTCGCTTCTTCTTCTGACAACACCACCCGGGCCAGACACGGTTCATACACAATATGGACCGTAATGCCATCATCGGCGGATTCCTGCATGGTGTACTTATCAACCACGGGACCGAAAACTGCCGTACTTGTAGCGGTAGGCGTCCACGTGAATCCGCGGTAAATAGCATTCGGGAAACTATCACGAAGGTACTTCGCAAATCCATACCGCTTAGATATGCCTCCATCGGTTTTTAGAAACTTGGCTTCTATTCCCGTCTGTGTCCTATGCGCCTCATCCGAGATACATATTATGTTGCTGCGGTCAGACAGCAGCCACGTGCTTTCGCAGAATTTCTGTATTGTAGTAATGTAAACACCGCCGCTTTGTCTATTGCCGAGAGTATTTCTCAACTTTTTACGATCGTCAATACTGCGTACGTCAGCTTCCCCACCCCCCAGAAAACGCTTTGCCGTGACAAAAAGTTCGGAAGCCTGCGTGTCCAGGTCATTGCGATCGACAATCAAAACAACCGTCGGATTCTTAAACACAGTATTATCCCGTTGCCCAACCATACGGGCAAGAAACAGCATGACGTGAGTCTTACCGCATCCGGTGACACCCAAATAAATACCTTCCTTGCCGTCCCCTTCAGGTTTCAAATGCAATTTTATATTTTCCAGCATCTTGTTTGCGGCAAAGAACTATGGATAGCGGCATACTATGGCTTCTTCCTTGCCACTGTCATCAGGATAAAAAATAAAGTCACGCAGTATCGCGATAATGCGTTCTTTCGCAAATGCGCCTTCCAGCATTGTAAACAGGGGGCCAATTCCCTTTACCGCTTTTTCCCCGTCGGCGTCAGCCTTATTCCAGGCATAATAGTACGTGTATGGCGTGAATATGCTACCTAACTTCGTGTTTGACCCATCGCTTATAACGGACAAGAAGCAGTACTTCATTAATTTAGGAATATCGCAGCAATAACATACCGTAATCTGCTACCAGACGTCATGGATGGTTATGTTTTCAGTGCTAATGGTTTTAAGTTAAAATATAGCCACGGGAATACCATTAATAAACACTAACAGATCCGGGCGGAGTTTATAGCTTCCTTGAACCGTGTATTGACTTACAATTTTAAAAACGTTTTTCTTTGGCTCGTCAAAATTTATGTACTCGATATGCAGAGTATCCAGGTTTGTATCTTCCCTTACAAGGTTAAAACCCTCGTTAATAAGCTAAACCGCATTTTTGTTTCCGGCATACAGAGGTATTTCAGAAATACTATCCAGCTCATTAATTATTTCCTGAATTTCAACTTCGCTAAGGTTAGCTGCATTATATCGAGCGTTAATATACTCTCTTAAATCATCGACGAGAAGAATGTCCTCGTATCGTCGATTTATGTTTTCACCCAGAACATAGGTGTAGCATTGTTTCTGAAATATGGAAATAATGGCTTGTTCTAAGTTTTCCTCTACAAAATTGCCATTAATCACACTATAATCCACGCCTAACTCTCCCTTCAGCATGATTCTTCCAAAGAGCCTTTTATTAATATCGGGCAAATATTCTTAATTTACTTCTCCAGCTATTCATTAATATTATTCCTCATAATATAGGTATTGTATAAATTAGAAACTATGCTTCGTTCATTTTTTGTTATTTTAGGGATTTTCAATTGACAAAATTCTTCCCAAGTGAGGTTTCTTCTTGTGGTTGTATCACAAGAAAACCACGCTCTACGCTCAAACTCTTTACGGCTAACATATTCCATAAAATAACTTGCATCTATTTTTTCAAGTTTAAATGGATAATATGCCGGTGAAATCAAATACGTTTCAGCCGAAGTATTATGTACAACAGTAGATCTGCAATCTCTACCAATTTTAGTTAATGAACATGCAAATTCTCCTGGAAATACCGATTTATAACTAGAAAAATCTAATCCTGTTTCATTTACAATAGGGTCAATAAAATAGTTTTCCATGCTCAGCCCTTTAAAAGGGAGTGATTTATTGTACCTATTTCTCATATCTGTTTTAATAATATATCCACCGATATTAATATTTTCTTTAGTGCTATTCTTTAACACATCTAAATACCCGTCAATAGTCAATTTCAAATCATCCAATCTCTGCTCATAGCCACGCTGGTTTTCAAGCATAGCATTATAAATATTTACATATTTCTGCTGAATGGAAAGTGGAGAGAGGTTGATCTCTACATCACACATATCATCCCATGTAAAAAACTCACTGGCACTCCCTCAAGAATGAAATCTTGCGTAACGGTCAAATTCTTTACGATTAAAAACCATCGCCAGATATTCTGGAATCAACTCATCCTCATCAGTGTAAAATACTTCGTACGCAGGCGAAACCACGATTTCATTTTCAGTGTCGTTAAGGGCGTAAGCAAATGCTGCTTCACGTGCATAGCGTACAAAGGCTATCTGCCGCGGTTTAACTACTTTATAACTTGATAGTTTATTACGATTTACTGTAGATGCAGGAATTCGAAATTCTTTTGACACACTAATACCCATCACGTTTTTAATTTTATTGTTTTTATTACGTATATTTGCACGAATAATATATTTCTACAACTTAGTTAATGCCATAACCGATACCCTTAAACGCTTTCCCCAACATCGCTTGAGACTGTTTTTCAGTTGCTAAAATATTACGCATTTCACTCTGAATTCTCTTCATTTCAGTTTCATAGTCAATATCCAAATCCTTATCGATAAATTCTATATATTTACTTGGCGTAAGAGAATAATTTTTACCGCGAATTTCATCAAGTGTTGCAGACTTGCAGAATTCCGGCTTATCTGAATAAAGCTTGGTATCCGCGCTCTGCCAATTATTATAAACTTCTTTTACGTCCGCAATCCGCTTATCAGTCAGAACGGTTTTCTTTTTCTTCTTGCATTTATCAATCATGATTTCGTCTATATCGTCATCCCAGCGGCGTAAATCCATGAAGAGAACTTCTTTTCTTCGGTTGCGAAGATCCCTTCCGTTAAATTTACCTGCCTTTTTATTCATGTTTATAATCCAGAGCGTAACTGAAATGTCCGTAGTGTAAAACATATCCCTAGGTAAGACAATGATAGCTTCCACATAATCTTTTTACAAGATTTCCTTTCGAAGAACCCCTTCATTCCCAACGGCGTTTAACGCACCGTTGGCCGATAGAAACCCGACAATACCCTTGGAAGCATCCAGTTTGGAAATCATGTGGAGAATCCAGGCGTAGTTTGCGTTGGATACCGGCGGCATAACGGTATATCCCGCCCCAGTAAACCTTAAATCATCCGTAAGCTCGTCTTCCGTACGCCAATTTTTAAATTAAACGGAGGATTCGCCATTATATAATTCGCTTTTTCCCTTTGTGCAGATCCTCGGTAAAAGTTGACGCATTTTTTGTCTCCAAGTCATGGAAAATGCCGCAGATTGCCAGATTCATCTTGCAAAGACGCCACGTTTCGGGCACGCTCTTCTATTCGATTATAGAAACGTTCTGTCTGTTACCGTGATGACTATCAACGAATTTTAACGATTGGACAAACATACTGCCAGAGCCGCAACAGGGGTTATATACCGTGCCGTTATAAGGTTCTATAATTTCCGCTACAAGTTTTACCACGCTTGCGGGAATGTAAAATTCCCCTTCTTCCTCCGTTCCGGACGCTGCGTAAAGCTGCAGGAAATATTCATATACACGTCCGATTAAATCTTCTTCCTTGAACAGTTTTTTACTAATCTTATTCACGTTGTCAATTAAATTTTTCATTTTCGATTTATCGGCACCCAGCGTGGAAAATAAATTATGTGCCATGGCGCCTTTTAATACTGGATTACCGTCTTCAATATCCGACATGGCTTTGTCAATAATAATTGCAATGTCATTTGCCGACGCATTCTCCACAATATACTCCCAACGGGCCATGTCATTCAAGTAAAATACGTTGACGGCGTTATAAAATGCCACGTTGTTAAGGAAAGCTGGTTTATTCCCGTATTGGTCCAACAGTTCTTTATGGCGGGTAGCAAATCTATCGCTAGCGAACTTTAAAAAAAGGAGGCTTATGACGGCATTCCGATTATTTTCGATAGTCCCCACGCCACGTAAAGCCACGCGGCAGCTCCATAAAACCGTTTCCAAACTCGCCTAGTCATTTTTCTTTTTAGTTACCATAAACCATATCCTACTGTTTTACGGTGAAATCGGCATAATACCTCTTAAAAATATTCATGGACAATTAGCCTCTATGTTATCCCAACCCATTCTTAAAAACCTTTCCGCATGTACGGAAATACCCCTGGATTGGGTTTTTACTCCCCTATGCGGG
>JAJQDY010000026.1 GCA_021201965.1 Phascolarctobacterium sp. | reverse complement strand
CTCTGCTGTTGGGTAATCAAGCCCAGCTAAGCTGGACTCTATTAAACTTTTACACAGATGTGTTCAACTTGCACTTGCAATTTTCGCCACATTATGATATTACACTAGCATAATACTACGCATAATAGCCATCTAAACTAGCATATGCATACATCATTCCATAAAATAAAAATATCCTGATCTATTTCAGGAAATTTTAATAATATGGTGGCGGCGCACGGATTTGAACCGCGGACACTGCGGGTATGAACCGCATGCTCTAGCCAACTGATCTACATCAGCCTGTTTTTATGGTTGCGGGGGATGGACTTGAACCACCGACCTTCGGGTTATGAGCCCGACGAGCTACCAACTGCTCCACCCCGCGATATGGTGGAGAGGGTTGGATTCGAACCAACGAAGCGAAACGCGGCAGATTTACAGTCTGCTCCCTTTAACCACTCGGGAACCTCTCCATTTACAACAAATGAAATTATACAATATTATATTTTCCCTGTCAACAATGAAGAGGCCTATATATTCGACTACTAAGCCAGTATTTTTGAGTTTTTTAAGACACAAAATCAAACTTGTGACAGTATTTGTTTTTATACTAAAAATACATAGCCTTTAATAGAAAAATTCTTCCAAAAGCATTTCCATCAACATTACTTTCAGAAGAAAATACAGCAATTATTTTTATTTTGAACTAACTATATTCTTAATTTTGGACGACTTCATTGAGAAAGGTCCAAGCCAGTTTAGCAAGAAGGAAATAGTAAATACTAATGGTGTTACAAGTGATACTTTTCAAAGTGCACCTCTAACAATGATTGTTTTTAAATACAAAATGTTAAAAATAACCGCTAGAAATAAATTATACTTCTGCTATTATCTCTTTTAATGCTTCGCCAATAAAATCTCCTGTGCCACAGACAATTTTGTGAAACGCATTCTTCTCTTCTCTTTTTCAATATCCGCAAGCACCAGATCCGCACCTGTTACTTTACTGGTGACTCGCTTAACAGCTACAGCACAGGTACCAATTTGCATCCCAGATATTTTTATTTTATTGACTCTAACTTATGCGTTTCCAAAACAAGATACCCTATCCATATTTATAAGCGCTTACAATGCATCCTTAAAGACGGATCCACCGATAAATTCACGCAAAATAGAATTATTAGGTATTACATCATCGCTGATTTCTTTGACATGAGCTAGAAGTCTCAATAATCTACAAGCTGAAAAATATGATTTTTTCTTATCCATAGTTACGGCTTCCAACCTTGGTTGAACATACTTTTTCAGCACAGCAAATTCATATATTAAAGTAGTATTAAAAACAACATCGGCGCTGTTTTGGTATGGGAAAATATACTGTTCTTCCCCATAACGCACGTCATCCCATATTTCTAGTGTTTCTGTCGCATCAAGAGAACGAAATTGAGAATCACGAACAATCCGTCTCAAAAGCCGCATATCCGTCGTCTGTATACGTGTATATTCATCAAATGACATAGGTGTAAGTGCGCTTACGTAAATTTTCATTTTATTGATGGCAGGAATCATCAATGTTAATCTTTCGTTAAGCCCATGAATTCCTTCCACGATTAATACGTTTCCTTCATTCAGTTTAATCTCCCGCCCACGATATTCTCTCATACCACTACGAAAATTATATTTAGGAAGTTTTACCGTCTCACCTTTCAAAAGTCTGAAAAGATGATTATTGAATAATTTTAAATCTATTGCTTCTACGGTTTCAAAATCATAACTGCCATCTGGCTTACATGGTGTATCTGCTCTGTTTAAGTAATAATCATCCATAGAAATCGGTATAGGAAAAATCCCGTTAACCGCAAGTTGGATACTAAGTCTCTGGGCAAAGGATGTCTTCCCTGAAGAAGAAGGCCCTGCAATCAAGATAAGCTTCAGCACATCTTTTTTTGACGCTATCTCATCAGCAATAGCCGCAATCTTTTTTTCATGAAGCGCTTCCGCCACCTGAATAATCTTATTTGCATATCCAAGGTCTATGATCTGGTTCAGTCTCCCTACTGTATTACATTTAATCATCTCCGCCCAAGTCTCTGCTTCACGGAAAGCTTCATTGAGACCGGGTAAATCTTTGAATGGCGGCAGTACTTTCCAGTTTCCAATATCAGGATAATTTATGACAACGCCTTCATCATCGTATTTTATTAATTCAAAATTAGGCACATAACTTACATCAGGACACATATGGCCAAAAAAGTATCCTTCCGCTTCGCAAAGATAATATACTGAAATCATAGAATTATCATCTAGGGCCTTTAGTAACGCCACACAGTCCTCACTGCTCACTGACATGTTTTTCATGGCCTCCTGTTTGGTGAAACGGCGCAAAATAATTTTTTCCTTATTTTCTACCATTTTATGCATTTCTGCTTCAATTTTCTTTAAATCATCTGCATTCAGCCTTTTTTCGCTTTTATCAATACAATAAATGGCACTGCCAAGAGTATTACGAACTTCAATATCAACAAAAGGATACAACCGTTTAGCGGCCACTAGAAATAAGAACAGTAAGGTTCGCACATATATACGCATTCCTTCTTCAGTGTTCATTTCCACAAAATCCACGGTGCCGTCAGCAACCAGAGGCCTCTGCAGATCCCATCCTTCTCCATTATAAATGCCTTCAACTATAGGTGATCCGAAAGATGTAGCATAAGTATCGACAATTTTGAGCAACGTACTTTCTTCTTTCACTTTTTGCTGTTTACCATCAGACAATATAAGTGACAGCATAAAACACCTCCAATAGGTTATTATATGAAAAGCCAGAAGCCAATACAATTACAATTCTGGCTTTATGGTTGACGATTTATTTTACTACAGCCTTCATTGCGTTGTTAATTTTTTCTGCCATACCACCAATTTTTTTGAGCGGCACGGCACATACAGCTACACGTACTCCTGCTACTAGCGGTACTGAGAATATATTATTTTCATGAAGTTTATTGCAGACGGCATCAGAGTCGACTGCCGGTATAGATAAGAAAAACCCTGCCATATATGGCAACATAGGTAAGGCACAGGCCTTGGCTTCTTTAGTAAACAAATCTGCACGGGACTTAATCATTTCATAATAATATTTACGTTCTTCTTCAGTTGCCTTAAGAAGCTCTGAATCTCCGTAAATAATCTCCAGCGTCCGCATTGCCGAACGGTTAATATTAGACCAGGTAGCACGACTAGAATAATGGTTAATAGCCTCAAATTCCTTAATTATTTCCTTGCTTGAAGAAACACCTATCATAGCTCCTGTTCGCTGTCCGTACAAAGTAAATCCTTTAGACATGCTATAACCGACTATTGTTAGAATATTTGCTGGCAGACCAGATAATTTCTTAAATATTTTTCTTACTTCTTCCTTTTCCCCTGCATAATCAAGGTAGGCAACATCTAAAAATAATATTACATTTTTATCAGTTCCTGCAGCTTCCTTTAAAATCTTGAGAACGCCATCCATATCTTCTTCTGTAAGACTATGTCCTGTCGGATTGTGGGCAGGTGTATTCAGCAGATAGAGTAGATTATCCTGTACTGTCAGCAGTTCCTTTACTTTTTCTTCTAGCGCAGAAAAATTAAACCTATTATTTTCATCAAGCATTTTATAAGTTGTGAATTTACGACCCATATCGGTGCATAAAACTTTATATGCACCCCAGTACCAGTCAGAACATAGAGCCGTATCCCCCGGTTCCATATAATTCCAAATTGCATGGTGGATAGCACCAGTACCACCTGCAGTAGCCACAGCTGCCATATATGCTTCAGGACGAGATACCCCAAATGCAGCCTCCTGAACTTTTTCAAGAAATTCAGGAAGACCTGAAATTGGCGCGTATTGTATAAGATCGTCCGTCTTAAGACTGCGGTAAACTTTTTCCACGGTTGGCAGACAAGCCAATTTCTCGTCTTCATCTACAATAGCACCAATAGTAGCGTTGATAACATTATCATTTCCGTATTTCGCCGCAGCAGCTACGGCGGCTGCGCTAGCTCCAAAAATTTTATCCTGTGCAAATTTCCCTTTCGCATGACTAGCCGCAATACTTGTAATCATTTTAAAACCCCCTTCATATTCCCCTTAAACTGTTTTAGTTTTGTTTTACTTTTCTATTATAACATATAACACAATTCTCCTTACTCCGTATTATTCTTTAAATATCTATAACAGTGACTCCACTGCCGCCAGCTTCAATAGCAGCAATATTTATATTTTTTACGAAGCGGTTATTCTTAAGATATTCCGTAAGTCCTGTCCGTAATTCCCCAGTTCCTTTTCCATGTATCAGCCGTAACTGCGTTATACCGCTTAAAAGCGCATCATCAATGGCCTTATCAACGACAGGAATAGCCTCATCTATTGTCATTCCCCTAAGATCAACTTCCTGCCTTGCATTGAATAATTTATCCATTAAGATCTGATTTCTAATTGTTTTTTTGCATTTTTTCATAGTTTCAGGTTCATTACTTACAGACTGTATCTTAGTTAACAGACACTCATCTAGCGGTACACTCATTTTTAAAATGCCTGCCTGCACGATAACTTCTGTGCCGTTAATTTCATGAATAACCCCACTTTTACCCAACAATTTCACAAAAACTTTAGTGCCTTTTTTTGCCGTATTTAGTGACAATGGCACGCCATCCGACAACTCTTCGCCGCTACTAAACTGTTTGCTAAGTTTCCTGCGCGCTTCTTCAGCCGCCTGCTCCAGTTTTTTTGCATCAAAATCATTTTTCATAGAACGCAATTCCTTTAAGACAGCCTCTGATTCCCTGCGGCTTCGTCTGTACATATCATCAGCCTTTTCTCTAGCGCGCCGCAGCATTTCCTTTTTTCTTCGTTCAAATTCTTGCTTGGAAAATACCAATTCATTAAGCAGTTGTTCACTTTCCCTCCTCAGATCTTCAATCTCCCGATTGCTACTTTCATATCGGCGTCTTTCGCTTTCCAGTCCATTTATAATTGTCTCCATATGCAGATGTTCCTGATTTAAAAATTTCCCAGCTTCTTCTATAATTTTTCCATCCAACCCTAGTCGGCAACTTATGCTAAATACGTTACTACTACCTGGTATCCCCATAAGTAGTCTATAAAGAGGCCTTAGAGTCACTGAATCAAATTCAACACTAGCATTTTCCACCCCATTATGGCTATAAGAAAAAGTCTTTAGCTCACTGTAATGAGTTGTAACCATAGTCAGTACAGAATTTTTATGGAGGTGCTCTAAGATGCCCATTGCTAGTGCTGCACCTTCATTGGGATCTGTCCCAGCGCAAATTTCATCGATCAAAACTAGTTCTCCAGGTTGTACTTCATTCAGAATGGAAATTAAATTCTTCATATGCCCGGAAAAAGTGCTCAGGCTCTGTTCAATGCTCTGTTCATCGCCAATATCTGCATAAATTGCTCTGAAAACTGGAAGATATGCATTGCTTGCTGGAACAAATAAGCCCGACTGAGACATCAGAGCAAACAATCCCACTGCCTTTAAAGCCACAGTCTTACCTCCAGTATTAGGACCTGTAATTACAAGGAGGTTAAATTTATCGCCAAGTTCCACATCAATCGGCACTACCATTTTCTTATCAATCAGCGGATGCCTTCCTTTTTCGATTTTCAATCCACCGTTTTCTACAAATTGTGGCCTTACTGCATGCTGTTCTTTGGCAAGATAAGCCTTGGCACAAATGACATCAAGTTCCGTCATCTTATTTAGGGAACGCAGTAATGCGCTCGCTTCGCTCCCCACATTTGCGGAAATCTGTCGCAAAATACGCTCAATCTCTTACTTTTCTTCAGACTGATAGCGTTTTATGTCGTTATTTAAATTTACTATTTCCATGGGCTCAATAAAAAGTGTTGCCCAACTACCAGACTGGTCATGTACCAGCCCAGGAAAATTCATTCTATATTCCTGCTTAACAGGAATGACATACCGATCCCCTCGCATGGTTACCAGCGTATCTTGGAAATATTTCTGATTTTCTGTATTATGTAGAATACTGTTAAGCCTTTCCCTAACTCTATTTTTAGCAATCTGAATGGCGCTACGCAGGCCATTAAGCTTAAGCGATGCACTGTCTTTTATTTCCCCGTGATCATCCACGACATTTCCTATTTGCTTTTCAAGGCGTGGAAAAATATCCAGAGACAAGGAAATTGCACTTAAAACAGGACACCTATTTTCATCCACAAGAAATGTCCTCATCTGCCGTATAGCTATAGCCGTAGTCATGATTTTAAGCAAGACAGCAGCTTCAAGAATTCCCCCAATTTCAGCCCTTTTCACATCAACTGTAATGTCATATGCACCACCAAAAGGAAATCTTTTCCCCTCGTTCAGAAGAAATAATGCTTCTCCTGTCTCTTCATGCATACGCTTAACTACCGCAATATTGCTTTCAATACGAAGCGAAGCTGCAGCCTGACTCCCCAAGAAAGTAGCCGTCTTCTCAGATAAAATATCTTTTACTTTATCAAATTCCAAAGTCTTTATTGCAAAACGTCTCATTTTCACTTCCATTTATAGAACCCCACGAAAATAGTGTCCCCTTGTAGTTCCTGGCAGGTTATCCGAAAGTTCTCTTTTCCCTTGCAAAATCTCCTTATACATCCTTGTAAATTTTTCTGTCTCCTCTACAGTATAGCTACGTGCATCTATACGCATGCTGTGGATACCAATATTCTTCATATGCTTGATATTTGCAGCTATGGAAAGTTCATGGTACTTTAAAATATGCATTTTGCAATATTGATCCGTAGCTATAGGGAATTTAGCCTCATGCCTATCTTTTAAAAAGAGCGGCTCGCGACATTTAAAGGTACATGCACTCTTATGCAGGTCACAAATGAAACTTCCTGCCGTGCAGTATTCAGAAACCATCAGTTCTAGGCGTCCCTGGACCATGCATTCTAGCATTACAGGTGTGGTTCTTGCCAAATTCTCAATCTGTACAATAGTAAGTTCAGCAGAAAACACAGCTCCTTCTGCCACTGCCTCCTTCCAGAATGCCAGTGATTGACTGTTGTATGTATTCATGGAAAGACAAGCCCATAATTTAAGCTTAAAATATTTTTTCGCCAAAAGCCATAGTCCAATATTGCTGATATATACATAATCCGGTTCCAACTCATTCTACAGGAAAAACAGCTTTTCAAAATAAGAAAGCGGCTGTTCCTTAATAATCCTTGGAGTAGCAAATGCTATTTCCTTTCCCATTTTACGTGCTTTAGCCGTTACTTTCTTATAATCATCTGATGAATGCCTTTCCCTTGAAAAATTATCCCCATTAAAAAGTACCCTATCCGCACCTGCATTTATGGCGGTTTCTATCTTATCTACAGTATCACAGTGAACTGTTATAATACTGTTAGTATATCTGCATCTTCCTTCAGGTATTAGTATTCTTACAGTATCTTTTATATATTTTCGCTTACGAGAAAAAGCTGCCAGCCTTACGCTATTTAACTCTTAGATAACTTGGCGGCGTGCGTTATTAATCTCGATTAAGGGAACCATAATGTTTTCATCATATTTAAAAACCCGATCTTTAAGAAAATATTCCGTATTTTCAAGACGCTCAACTTGATTTTTCACAATATTTTCATCAAGTGGCCTGTTTCTCGTTACTTCCGAAATAAATGCCGTTTCGCCACAACCTGTATTTCCTTCATTATCTGTAAAAATAACTCTCAAAGGTTTTCCAATATATGCTTCAACACGGGCCTTTATTCCTATGCACTTTTTTGCATCAGGACCAAAGAACTTACCTGCATAATTCATGAGATTGCTGTCGAGAGTCCTAAAAATTCTGTCATTTACCCTTACTCCACTTGGTATGTCAATAGTTACATGATCGCCAGCGCTGGCAACACTTACATAAGAACCGTCTGGTTCAATGCTGTTTACTTTGATCCCGAGACGGCCACCAATACTTACCCCGAACTCTAGCCCATCACCTATATGAAGATCCTTTTCAAGTTTGACAAACGCCTTGCTACGTTCTTTTTCTAGTTTAAGTACACGCCCCAGCAATACGCCTCGGTTATTGTGGCGACGATCGCTCATCATATTCTTCCCTGGCCTACCCGCTAGATAGGCCGTAGTAAAATCACGATTAAATATCTGTTCTATGTTTTCAAGACCCTGCCTAGAGATATGGTAATTTCCCGCAAGAAAGCTGTCAATAGCTCACCGATAAATGTCTACTGCTACGGCAACGTATTCCGCCCGTTTCATACGTCCCTCTATCTTATAGGACACTACTCCAGTTTCAATAAGCTGCGGCAAAATACTTAATGTGTTCATGTCTTTGGGGCTTAAACTATATTGTCCAACATTTCTGCCTTTCAGCATATTCATGCCCTCATTATTTAAAAGCTTATAAGGAAAACGACAAGGTTGTGCACAACGACCCCTGTTACCGCTACGTCCGCCAATCAGACTACACATAAGGCACTGTCCTGAGTAGCATATGCACAAAGCTCCGTGAATAAACACTTCAATTTCCGTATCTTCCTAACATGCCCTCTTAATTTCCTCCAAACTAAGTTCTCTTGCAAGAACGATACGCTCAATACCAAGTGCCGCAGCAAAAGCTACTCCGCTACTGCTGGTAATTGTCATCTGAGTGCTAGCATGCAGCGGCAGATCAGGAACTATAAGCTTTACCAAGCGAATTATACCAAGATCTTGCACAATAATACCGTCAATGTCTATATTATTCAAAAAAATTAGGTACTCGGCCACTTTATGCATTTCACTGTCATCTACTAGAATATTTGCAGTAACATATATGCGTACCCTGTGCAAATGAGCTAAATAAACTGCCATCATCATTTCATCACGATTAAAATTATTTGCATATTGCCTATCACCGAATGCCTTGCCACCAAGATATCCAGCATTAACCCTAGCATTTATAGCAGCTTCAAGGGCTTCCAATGTTCCTGCTAGTGCAAGCAATTCTATATTTTTTGCAACATCTTGCAGAGTCTCCTTTATTTTTCTTAACAACATACAGCAATCTTATCCCTGCATCCCTGTAATGATACGTACATCTTCTTCAGACACTTCTGAAGAAGATGTACATGTAAAATAATTTAAATTATATATTTTGCAAAACAGTTTTTCTTCTAATCGAAAATTGCAAGTGCAAGTTAAACACATCCGTGTAAAAGTTTAATAGAGTCAAGCTTAGCTGGGCTTGATTACCAAACAGCAAAGACAGACGGCAGGGTCAAGGGGGAATTACGCCCCATTGACCCTGCCAAATAGCTCTGCTACTCACGCAGTGTAGATTTCATCCAGGCAAGCGTCGAAGAGTTCTTC
>JAJQDY010000002.1 GCA_021201965.1 Phascolarctobacterium sp. | reverse complement strand
GAACTGGGCTACCGTACACCGGAAGAACTCTTTGACGCTTGCCTGGATGAAATCTGTACTGCGTGAGTAGCAGCGCCATCTTTTGGCAGGGTCAATGGGGCTTACGCCCCCTTGACCCTACCGTCGTCTCTGCTGTTGTGTAATCAAGCCCAGCTAAGCTGGATTCTATTAAACTTTTACTCGGATGTGTTCAACTTGCACTTACAATTTTCGTTTTTTTTGTAATATTTTATCCCTTTATGCACTGTCTGTTTAAGCTGGTCAAAGGCCATGTTCAACTCTCCCAAAAGAATATTTATACTTGCTCCGACACAATTACTAATGATATTTTAGCAAGTTTCTCCCCCATTTACAAGGTGTGTCAGTGATATCAAAGCCGAGGCTTAGCGAAATTCATTAAATATTTTTTTTAATAATAGGGATCTCGTCCCTCCTTATTATGGCATCTTCAAGATAATATGTAATATTTTTAATAACCATATACCATGGGACAAGCCTGATATACCTGTTTTCTATATTTTCTTCAACTATGCTGAATCCCCACATAGTTTTCCAATAACGATAATCCTCAATGCGGCTAGGCAGAATAATTCCCACAATAGCATTGGCGTGACTTATGCGCTTGTTTCTTGTCTCTTCACGCAGCGAATATCTTATTTCCCAAGGTATCCACTGATCGCGTTCTTCTTTATAAAATTCCATCATATTGGGAGAAATAAACAATGCCGTAATAGAACTGTCATGCATTCTATCTTTCAGTTTATCCAATATAGTATATAGTATCATCACTATATTCCGACAGATCCTCATCATTATTTTCGCCTTTAAAAATATGGCCGGCCGCTTCCAGCACTGTTTTAAATTTATTAACATAATCTCTGACTATTATTTTATGTGGACAAAACTGTTCAACGCTGTCATCCCAGTATTTATACGAGCTGGAAACTTTGTAACCCATGAATAGTCCCACTTTTTTACCCACAGTTTAATGTAGCTAATATTCCACACTGATATATAAACAATACTCCATAAAATCTCAATACTGATCGTGTCAAGATTGCTCTCCACCACGTTTTTCTTTCTTTCAACTCGTCGGGGATTTTCAGGCTATAATTTGCTACCATTACTCCACCATCACTTTCAAGCCCCGCAACCACATCATATAAACACCGATATCTTTTCTCCAAAAGAAAATAGCATGCATCAATTATTAAAAACAACGTATCAACTGTCCATAAAACTATGAAAAAACGTACATTCTCTGGCTTTATATCTCGTGCTGTATAAAAAGTGATCAACGCAACAGTCAGAGTAATACACCACGATTTCGTTTGAAGAGAATTCTGTCCCATGCGTGTAACAACAGATTGAATGAAACCGAGATGTGTATCTTTTGTCCTGTTTTCATACTGTATGCACATATTTTCTCCTCCCACATTATTACTTTTCATCTTTACACCTCCAAATAAATTGAAAACTTTTTCTGAGCTTCCTTGCTGCTATTATAACAAAAAACATTCAGGAAAGTGTGACACACTTTCCTGCTTTAATCAGTAATATATAAAAATTTCAACGAAAAGCAAGCATAAAATGGAAAAATTTATCCATAATACCACTGTTAGCTTAACATAACCATAATTTATGCCTATCTTTCCAAATTTTATATCAATATCCTGTGTTTTTTGTTGACATATGCTAACCATGGTGCTATACTTATTATATACGGAAACTTCTTTCAGATGCGACCTTCCCCGGCACATACTTTCCAAGGGGTTTCCGTTTTCTATGCCCTATGCATATTAAAAGGCCTGATTGCTCATCGGCAACCGGCCTTTTCTATTTATCAAACTTTATTTCTTCATCCCCAGAAACATTATCCTCAAAGGACCGTAATCCGTATCAAATATTTTCTTTTCCGCACTCTTTGGGGAAACAAGTAATGCCTCCGCGACCTCGTTGGCCGCCGTTTTTATTTCCAGACCGAAAAGGTCTTCTGCCTCTTCCTGCCCTATCATTTTCCCGTCCAGTTCGAACATTGCCGTAGGCACGAGCTGCGCAATCCTTCTTTTATGTTCCCGCCAGTTGATGTTAGGCGCAAAATCAAAGGTAGTGTCAAAAAAACCGCTCCTTATAAGGGGAGGCGCGTCACGTACTATCTTAAGCGTCCCCTTATCCGTTAGGTTTTCCTCTTTCCCCCGGGCCGCAAGGAAAATGTAATTCTCAAGGTCATTACCAAAAATCTTCTCAGCCTTTACTGAAGATATCCTCTTCCCGTTCAGGAAATACCCTCCCGATGACTTAATGTCAGCCACAATCTCCAGCACACTGCCTATGGATGCTTCCGCCTTCTGCTTTGCCTCGGCCGCCCACATGGCATCGAGTTTTTCCTTCCATTCCCCGTAGCGGGCTTCATTTACTCCCTTGTCCATTGGATCAAATACGCGGGCCATACGCTCATCTCCTTAAGTAAAGTATACTAGACACCCGCCAGTCTGTCCATAACCTTATGGCACCTTTTGGTAACGCATCCCCTGAAAATGGATCCGCCGTCCCCTTTCAGGGAACTTTTGCAACAGCCCGCCGGGAAATGCCGTATTTCTTCCTGTTTTATAGAACATATATTTTTGAATATTAACGCCGGCATAAAATATACCTTTAACCATTAATAGAAGTGGGAGTTCCAATTTAGTGAACCCGCAGTTTCAGAAGCCGTAAATCCTTTTTAGGGCATATTGACAAACCTATATTCGTATGATATACTTCAAAAACAATAAAAATTTTATGTATTTTGTAAACAATTCACGACCTTACAAAATCTCCCCGCCATGGAGCGCTACACAGGCAATATAAAAAAGAAAGATGAAGGAAATGCAGACAGACAGCAGATAGATTGAAGATTCCCTGAAAGCCGGGAGCATAAAAATTTCCCGCAGCAACCGCAAGGTCTCCGATGAAGACATTATTGAAGGGCTCAAGGCGGCATGCGGCAACCTTACCAGAACGGAGGTCTGGCTTCTTGAAAACAAGGGAATAACCGTATCGGACAGGTCCTTAAGCAAAAGGACGAAAAATAACCCGGCACTCGGGCAGGCGCTTGCGGAAAACCTTGAAGCGGCCCAGGCCGCAAGGGAAAACCGCAGGGCTAGGAAAACAGTGGAAAGGAAAGGCCCCCTTAAGACGGAACCCCTGCCGAATGTATCTGACGATATCATAGCCATCACCTTAAGGAAAACAGGCGGACGGCTGAGATCCGCAGCGGCCTACATAAAAAAGTTCTGCGATATCGAACTTACGCCGGACTATCTTTGCCGCCGCGTGGCAAAGAGCAGGAAGCTCCAGGCCATAAAACAGGATGTGCAGGATTACATGCTTGATCTTGCCGAATACCATCTCATACGCTCCATAATAAACGGAGACCTGAGGAGCGCCATGTTCTACCTGAAAAACCGCGCCCAGTCGATGGGCTACGGCAACGGCGCCTATTTCGACAAAAGGGAAAAGGAGCTTAATGAACGCGAGAAAAAGCTCAGGGCAATGGAAGAGGCGGTCCAGGAGCGCGAAAAATTCGAGGATTTTCTTGAAACCATCACTCCGGAGGAAGTGGACAAGCTTTACAGGAAGCTCTTTGTAAATTAACAGCCGCGTAAAATACGCCTAACCCTTGACAGGACGCGCTTTAGGCGCTATAATTCAAATATAATTAAATGTCGTTTTAAAAGAAACTTACCGTTAACCATTATTCATTACTTCTTTTAAAGCCGCAGACATACATACGGTTAGAACCTTTTCTGGCTGCAACGGACAGCTATATTCCCCGCCTGCAGGCCTTACGTGTTCGTGTAATTATGATGGCTGCTGTTTATTGCGCTTTGGATACGGCAATGGTAAGTTATTTTTATGCCCTTAAAGATGCCGCCATCCGTTCCCTTAAGGCGCGAAGTGTTAAAGAGGTATAAACATGAATCTCAAAGACTCTTTACGTTACCCGAATTTCCTCGACAAACTCATGAAATCAGCATCAGACAACATTAAAAACGCAAACCACGGACTGAAGCTAACGAAGATCCACCACAGGAAGAAAATGAACCCCATCGTGGAAGACCTCTCGGAAAACGCACAGCTCGACCAGAATTTCTACCCGAACGATGACGTGGTCGCCTTCATGGCAGACCTTATGGAAGAAAGGAGGAAACTCACGGAAGCCACTACTCTGGGCAAGGCGGGGATTAAATTTGACATTGACGCCGCAGTGGAAGCAAATAAGTTCCGCCAGAGCCTTGCAGGTTCCATAAGGAGCGTGCTCCGCTTTACGAAGGGCCAGTACAAGGAAAAAGTGTTGGGGTATAAATTCAATAATGACGGCAACCAGGCAACCTACTATTACGAAATAGATGTCTTAAGTGAATAAGCCTACGATAAACCAGACGCGAGGAAGACCATGAAAAGCATGATCTACCTAGCGGACAAAGTATCGGGGGAGAAATAGATGCCGCCATGCTCACGACACAGGTGGAATATGATGTACCCTGCGACGTGAACGTCACCTTTGAGGATGCAATGGAAGAATTCCTGTCAGAAAAATAAAATCTAAAACACCTGCCAGCCTTCCCCTTTCTGGAAGGCGGCCTGTACCGCCTGACGTACGCTGAAGATAAAAGCGGTTTCCCTCGGATTATATGGAAACCGGCGTGTAAATGGAAGCCCCCTGCACCCTGAAAGCCTTAAGCCTGACGCACGCAGCAATCCTCTTTGCACGTACTTAAAGCGCGTCTGCCTCTGACCAAAGGATAACGTTGCTAATGCCGCAGGATGTGGTATCTTGCCGAACCGGCAGGCTCGTCAGCAATGCAAATCACCGCCGGACGTCTCCAGATTACAGGAAACGCAAAACGCCATGCAGATCCATCCGCCACTCCGAAATTACGAAACCCCATGCGGCCATATGCCGCACACCATACACCATTCCGGGGTTCTGCCACAACCACCAGAAAACGCCGTATTGAAGGCAGGTTACTGGTCCGCTTTTCCCGGAAGGGTAAGGCTGGCAGTTTTATACTGGAAAAAACAGCGCATATATGCAGAAATTTTTAATAGCAGGCGTGAAAATAACATAAAACCCTGGTGCTTTTGCACCGGGGGTTTCGTGTCCCGCCTTATTTTCCTCATCTTTCTTCCGCCGCACCGTCAATCACTTCAACGACCTGGAGTTCCATGGGATCAGGTGCCGCTACCATCCTGAGGCCGAGGAGCAGGGTTTCCGTTATGGCCCTTGCCTCCCTGCTTTCAGTGTTTTCCACTGTAAGCTCGCTCTTACCGAGCAGCACCCCGTCACCGTGATCCGTGGCCGCCTGCTTTTCGTTAAAGCCCCTCAGCCCGATCTCCGCAAAGTTCACCAGGGCTCTCGTCTTAAAGCCAAAACCTCCTCCCGCGTGTCCTTTTATGCTATACCTGTAAATGGGTTTACCTTTTCCGTGCCTGTAAAAAACCGCCTTAATCATTATTATCCTCTCCTTCCCTTTCCTACCTGCCGCTTTTTATGCCTACCTTCACGGCCTCCGGGGCATTCTTCTCAAGATCCTGGAGCGTAAGGCGGAGCGACCTTGTAATAGCAATGCTCTCCCGCCTGCCGGGCCTTGCTATCTCCATGTCATAGAGACTGGTCAGGGGACCTCCCGTTTTCGGCTCCCACTGGTCATCCGGGTTAAATTTCTGCAGCCCGAAGTAAGCCGCGTTAAAAAATGTTTCCACGGCCTGCGTAATCGGCAGGAGCGTCTTCCCCTTCGCCTTCACCCTGTAAAATGGCTTTCCCGGCCATTCATTGTACAAAGTTACCTTAATCATGTCCATCATCCTTCCTTTTACCAAGCTATGTCGTTCTTTTAGTGACATTTAATTTACAATTACCATACAATATAAGTTATCATGTTTAATCCTCCTGCCATTTTTTGACCTGCCCCGCTATCCGTAGTCCGTAGTGCGGTATGCCGTTTTTGCTTTCTTCCGCTTTTTTAGCGCTTTCCGCATCATGACGCATCATCTCCTTTATGTATTCATAATATAATTTTGTGGGTTACTTTGTCAACCAAATTATTTACATTGTTCTTATATTTCATAAATTTTTCACATTGATAGCCGCGGATAGCCGCTATCAGGAACGTGGGAGACAAAAAAAGGCAAACGGAAACGCCTTCTTATCTGATGGAAATACGGCCCCATGACATAAATTTTGCCAAAACGCGCTTTATGTTATAAAATATAGAAAGCATGACTGGAGGAAAAACAATGGAATACAAAAACAAAATCTCACTGCACATCCCCCACTATGCCTGGGACGGGAGACTGAAACCCATAAACTACAAATGGTTTAAGTGCGAGCTCGTTGCCACGCTTTCGGACATAGGGATTGACAGCTGCTTTTCCGTTGCCGCTGACGGCTACTATAAGGGCCGGGGGTTTGAGGAAGAGGTCCTTACCGTATTCTGCAATAACCCTGGTGCAGTCGTGAAGGCCATGACGGATACCTTCAGACAGTGCAACCGTGTAATGCACCAGTCTGCCTTCACCTATGAGCTTAACGGCACGCTTCACATTATCCCCCTTACGGAGGAAGAAAAATGACCGATTTTTATAAGGTACACGAAAAGGACAAGACCTGGAGGGTAAAGGATGATTCGAACAAAATCCTCGTTTCCTTCGATAAAAAGAAAATCTGCAACCTCTGGATCGATTACCCTTTTGCAATGACGGATTGGGAAATAAGGATCCTTGATAAGGAGCACCATTTCTAGGCGAGGTTTTTTGCCCACAGGAAGGAATACCCGAAGCCGAAACCCTTTGCGCCGGAAGAAGCGGCGATAGAATTTTTGAAGGCCATTAAAAACCGAAAAGCGTAAAAATAGGAAACGCCTGCACCATAACGTGCAGGCGTTTTTTCAGTAATTGTTTCCCTTAAAACATTTTTTGCAGGAGATTATTATTTTCTGTCGAATAGCTCTATATGGCAAACCGTTAATAACATTCATGGTTTTGAGACGGATATGGTTTGCGGTGGAGATTCAGGTGTTTGATCGATGTTCCAGCCATATTGAGACTAACCTCTACCTCATTGATTTTTTTGCGTCACCGCAAGCCCCGTATCCGCCGCAGGAGAGAGAAAATGACCGGAAAGGAAATTACCCAGGAAAGCCTGGATAAGGCACTGAAATACCATAACCTCCTGAAAGAGGAAATGGCAAAGAACGGCGGCGATTTCCATAAAGCTATTGCCACGCTCCACGGGATCCACACGAAACAGAAGCTCGTTTTTGACGATGAGGAAAAAATCGAACGGGCCAAATATTACCACGCCCTCATAACAGATGAAATGGCAAAAAACGGCGGCGATTTTAGCAAGGCCCTTGCCGATATCCATGGAGCCCATGCAGGAAAAAGAAAAGATTAATTTTATCTGTCGCCCAAATTGCTTACATTTGAAATCATAAAAAGTAACCTGTAAAAAAATCACCCTAGAGGAACCTTCCTCAGGGTGATTTTATTTAATCTTCATTTATTTCCTTCTATAGCTTTATCTCTTCCACCTTTACTCCTATCTTTGCTGTATGCCCTTTTGCCCCGGAGTAAAGATAAATACCATAGGTATCCTAAACCTTATCAGGCGTAGTAAATATCCACTTCTGCCTTATATCGCTGTTAGCTTCAAATAACGATCGCAAACAGCTTTGTTCTTCGACATATTCTGTAGAGTCATCTGTATGAAGGAATCTTTCACTCCTGACAGCTTAGTGCTATCTAGTGTCAATGTATATGTCTTGTTGGATTCTAGGTTGCCGCATACTACCTCGAACTTGTTATTGTTTTTCCCCTCTGCCCGTATCTCCATATTTCCGAAATCTTGTATGGAACCCAGCGGTTCGGCGAGAGCAGAAAGATACTCCTCAACACCAAAATTATATATATTACTGCTGCTTATATTTACATACATAAGCACAATATCCGGTTTAATTTCTTCATGATATTGAGCAAAAATTACTCCTGGATCATATCTTACATCAATATCATAAACTTCTTTAAATTGCGTGGTTAGGAAATATTCTGGGATTGCCTTAAAAGAACATCTTGTAATTAAAAGCTTCTTATCATTTTTCGCTTTAGTGTTAATAGCGACCCTTAGCGGATAACCATCATACGTATAAATGTTATATGGGATCACTCCAAAATAATCTTTTCGCTTCGCAGGACCCATATCTAAAATATTGTTCCGATACTCCCAATTTGTAGCATTTCTTCGTAATCTGGCATAAGAATACTTTGTTTCAAACTCTGGCTGATATATCGGGAAATCATCGATATCAGTATAATCCTTGCCCACCCTTTTACACCAACTTCCCAAAAACCAATTTTTCAAAACTCTGATCTTATAACTTTTATCCTGTAATTTTTTTTCATCATATATGACTCCCCTCACCCACCCCCCGTTGTAACAATTCCATGGTGCAGCGAGCGGCAGCTAACCCAGCTTTTGGCTGCCAATGATTATCTGTTTTCCACAATACATCCTTAGTAAGCCAGCCGTTCTTTTCAAACCAAGCTGGCATATTTATAGTATTAACTCCACCTTCCGTCAAAACATTAATCATACTTCCAATATCTTTATATGATTCATCAACATATCCTGGAGCAAATTTAGCATCGTACATTGAATTTTTACTTGGCGCCAGTATATATATAAACTGGGTGCCTCTATCTGCCAAAAACTTGTTTAATTTAATAACTTTTTCTGCCAGTTTATCAGTATCACTTGCTTTTCTAACACCACTAGGTAAAGTCAGAAAGACGTCAGCCATTTTAATTACCCAATTCAGCGTGTTAATCCGTAGAATTCTGGCTATTCTGCCGTTAAGATTAATAAACCCATATTTCTTGTACAGATTCTTCTGCAGAATTTTTTCAAATCCGCCAGAAAAATTTTTAGAAGCTTTAAAAGTGAATCTGGTATCTTCTACAGCTTTTCGCACTGGTCCAGTATAGGTCATTACGAGTATAAGATATATAAAATCCAAAAACCCTGCCGTGAGCGCTATATCAGTCAATTTTTTAATCTTCTCCAACATAGTACTCACATCATAAATTAAAATAAATAAACGGGTTATGCCCACCCATTACCAGACTGGAAACGGACATAACCATCAACAGTAAAGCAAGAATAGCATATACCGTACGCACTGGTGGCAGCCATTCTTTAATTTTTATAAATATCGGAGTACAGCAGATAAACGTTATGGGCAACAAAATCTTATAATCATTTGCATAGCGTATGGCGTTGTTATCGTACAGAGCATTACCTGCAAGTCCGAACATGGCAAAAATATATGCCACAGCGGGTGTTAGATCGGCAGAGCGGAATATTACCCAGCCGAACATAACGCAAAGGAGTGTGAATATCCTATAGATTACATTCCCTTTAATCCCTAATAGTTTTTCGAATGTAAGCAGTACAAAGTATCCAAGGCCCAAGACAATAAAGGTCCAGTTGGCACCATGCCAGATACCGGTTAAGAGCCAGACTACAAAGAGATTCCTGACTAATTTCCACTTACTGTCCGCCCTGGATCCTCCAATTGGGAAATAAACATAGTCCATGAACCATTGGCCCAAAGACATATGCCACCGTCTCCAGAACTCGGTGACGGTTTT
>JAJQDY010000044.1 GCA_021201965.1 Phascolarctobacterium sp. | reverse complement strand
GTAGTCCATAGTGATTGTCCTCCTCGATATGGTTTTGTGTGTGAACTCTATTCTACCACGGATTCAATCGCTATGGATTTTTTAACTGTTCAACTTCATTTTACAATCGGCCTTATATAAATTTGGTGCCGCGGACCGGAATCGAACCGGTACAGGTATCACTACCCGAGGGATTTTAAGTCCCTTGCGTCTGCCAGTTCCGCCACCGCGGCAAACAGAAAAAAATGGAGGCGACACCCAGAATCGAACTGGGGATAAAGGTTTTGCAGACCTCTGCCTTACCGCTTGGCTATGTCGCCTTATTTATGGAGCGGAAAACGAGATTCGAACTCGCGACCCCCTCCTTGGCAAGGAGGTGCTCTACCACTGAGCTATTTCCGCGAATGGTGCCTCAGCCCAGAATCGAACTGGGGACACAAGGATTTTCAGTCCTTTGCTCTACCAACTGAGCTACCGAGGCATAATTGGCGACCCGGATGGGACTCGAACCCACGACCTCCGCCGTGACAGGGCGGCATTCTAACCAACTGAACCACCGGGCCATCCAACTACGAAATATATTATATAGATTTGCTTCTGCATTGTCAACTCCTTTTTACTATCTAGACAACTCATGTAAAGTAGCTTCTAACTGCGTATCCATCAGCTTTTCCAGATCTGAAAGTTTTTTAACATCCAACCTTTCCGTTGTCAACGGTATATACTTCTTTTTCAGTTCAGCAAACAACTCCTCTCTAAAAGTATTGTACATAAAAACTACTTGATTACAGCGGTTAAAATCCGTGTAATCCAAGAACAGTATAGAACCGTTAATGTATCTGACGGGGTTATCCGGAGTCAAAAAAAGTTCATATCCTTCAATTCTTTTCGGAAGTTTCGTCCAATATTTCCAACCCGCAAAGTCTATGTTGCTCATCTCATAACATAAAGGATGGTTGCGGCTCCTATCTGCATCTCCAATAATATCAGGAAGATACTGAAACATCATCTTGACAAACTTTTCCCGATCACGGCAGAAAAAACGCTCATCACAGAAGTTGTGTAGTCCTATCGTTTTCACTGGAACGTAATCTGCTGTTTCAGCTATATAAATAAGATCAACGCAGCTATATATCGACTCATTTACATATGCCGCAATATTAACTACTCTCCCCGTGATGCCAGTTCCCTTTACAAAGTTAAACCAATTAATACTTATTGGCAACTGTGCCAGAAAATCCCAATCTTGCAACTTTGTCTCAAATTCTTTAATTTTCACTTGTCTCATTAAATTTATCACCTGCATCGCAATGCTTATATTTTATATTGTCCGAATATTCGAGCAACCCATTTATTTTACCAAAAACCCTCAAGGCATTAGTGTAAAAGAATTTTTCCTGTTCTTTTTCAGGAATTACATGCTGCATAACCTTAATATAAACTGGAATATTAACCAACGGCCAGTCACTTCCGTACAAAATCTTATCATATTGTCCTAAATAGCTAAGCCAAAGCCTAAGGTATCGGAAATAATCAGCATTCCTCTCATATAACTGCAGTGGGTCAGTTCTGCCCGCCAAAAGTCCAGACATATCAATACAGACATTCTTGTTCTTAGATGCGACCTCTACAGCATCTACAATCCACGGATTACCACAGTGAGCAATTACAAAAGTTATATCAGGAAAATCCACTGCCGCTTCGTCTACGGTAAGCGGATGAGAATATTTCAGTAGGCCCATGCTGTTTGCTGTATCACCTGTATGAATAACGGCAGGTACATGGTATGACCTTGCCAATTCAAATAGAGGCCAATGCCTTCTATCATTGACATAAACCGTATTATAGCCTGGATACAATTTAATGCCAAGGCTCTGCGGCTGTTTTAGATAAAATTCGAATTCACAGGCAGTTGCTTCAGCATTTTTCTCATTTATCAGTTCACTCTGCACACCTAAACAATACCCAATATATGGTGGCTGATTGTAGCAGACTTCATCAAAAGATGCCTTTAGATTGATCAGGCGAGGCGGAATCCCTCCAACTCGACTGATTACATCCATAGTATTTCCCATGGCTACAGAAAAAACTATCTTATTCTCTCGACATATTTCTTCCCAACAATCTGCCGTGTTTATGTGCCCTGCAGCTATGGCAATTTGCCTGAACCAATCCGCATTACAATAATGCATATGGGCATCAATGATTCTCATAAATGTTCCTTTATTTCGATGCTAATCTCAACGAATATTCTGTCCTAATCTATAATCGGCCGTCCCTCAATGGTATTGACCAGTTTGCTCAAGGCCCAGCGGATTGTTTCCTGCGGTTTCTCATAATTTCCGAGATCTTTAATTGCTCTTTCTCGTACTTTACTTTTCAAAAACTTATCACCATCTTTTTTATATGCATATAAATCCGCAATAGCTACAACATTTACATAGGGACCTGTATTGAACCCACCCACAGACGATAGGATAGTTTCATCCATATCATAAAGCACAACGATCACTATTACATCCATAGAGTTTTTTTTCGCCTGCTCAGAAAGATTCTCCTTAGTAATCTTTATATTCCATAAAGCATTACTTATATAATCCTGAACAGTTCCATCTTCACTCACTTTATAATATGGGAAATGGTAAGCCCATTTTACTACCTGTCTCCAAGCAGTATAGGCACTATTATCCACTAATCCGCCACTTTTGTCCATAACTACAAAAGCTACGGGCTTCTCATCAAAATCCGCCCAGACACTCGGAGATTGAACAACAGAAAATACTGCCATCAGAAACAACATCAGACAGATAAATAACCTTTTCATAGCTGATCCTCCCTCAAAATAGATCCACTGCAGTACCAGTAAAAGTTTTTTTCATCCCCATATAAGCGGCTATCGTCTGTCCTATATCAGCAAATGTACTCATAGGCTTCAGATGTTTATTTATAACCTTACTACCAAAAAATAATACTGGGATTTTTTCCCTTGTATGGTCGCTACCAGCCCAAGTAGGATCATTGCCGTGATCAGCTGTAACGAGTCCTAAATCACCATCTTTAAACAAAGAGAAAATTTCCGTGAGCCTGCTGTCAACATATTCCAATGCCTCACCATAGCCAAGTATATCTCGCCTGTGCCCAAAAGAAGAGTCGAAATCTACAAAATTAGCAAATATAAGGGTATTGTCTGGAGCATCTTTAATGGCCTGCACGGTAGCATCAGCTATTTTACCTAGACCACATGCTGCATAATGTTTTGTAATTCCTCTGTGGGCGAAAATATCTGCAATTTTGCCTATTGCATAAACATTGCCGCCTGCATCAATAATCTTATCCAGTAATGTTTCCTCCGGCGCTGACACTGCGTAATCGTGTCTGTTAACCGTACGAGTAAAATCATTTGCACAGCTTCCAATAAAAGGACGTGCAATTACCCTAGCAATCTTATAAGGCTGCACCAGATTAAAAGAAATCTTACATAAATCGTACAGACGTTCCAACCCAAATACTTCCTCATGAGCTGCTATCTGCAATACACTGTCAGCAGATGTATAAACTATAGGCTTTCCTGTTCGTAGATGTTCTTCACCAAGTTCCTTAATTATTTCCGTACCTGAAGCGTGCTTTTCTCCAAGCACTCCAGGTAAATTCCCCTTATAGATAATATCATCCATTAGCTTTTTCGGAAAACAGTTTTGGACATCAGGAAAATAGCCCCAATCAAAATATACTGGAACTCCACTAATCTCCCAGTGTCCACTTAAAGTATCTTTACCATTGCTTACTTCTTCAGCATAGGTATAAGCCCCCATTTTGTAATCTGAACCAAGTCCTACATCCAATGGCGCTTTCCTGCTACTCTCTGCGGCAAGTTGCAGTCCTAAAGCCGCAAGATTCGGCAGATAGAGCGGCTTAACCATTCCTTTTTCATCTTTCCGATTTTTCGCAAACCATTCACAGATATGCCCTAGAGTGTCTGCCCCCTCATCACCATACACAGCTGCATCGCTTGCATACCCAATACCAAATGAATCCAACAATAAAATTATTGTCCGCACCATTTATACACCTGTTTTCAATAAAATCTGTAATGCCCTATAAACAACTTTCTGGAAACGTTCTTCTGCTAATTCATAAATGCCTATAGGGGCAACCTGTTCGCTTTCAGTGCGTCTTGCTATAACGCCGCAAACCGACCCTGCTTTAATACCAATACACTGTGCTGCTACAAATAATGCAGATGTTTCCATTTCATAATTTAAAGCTCCCAAGGCCTGCCACTCTTTCAAGGTTCCCTGGAATTCCTTTCTCACATAGCCATTAAAGCTGTCATAGCGTTCCTGACCCGGCCAAAAAGTATCTGAAGAAACAGATATTCCTACATGGTGAGGTATCCTTAGTTCAACAGCAGCCTGCACCAGTGCCTTCGTTATGGTAAAGCTTCCCACGGCTGGAAAAGATTTTGGGGCATAATGAAGAGATGTGCCGTCTAGCCGAACGGCTGACTTATTAATAATAATATCCCCTAAATTTATTTTTTCCTGAATACCTCCCGTTGTACCTACACGGATAACTCCTTTTATACCCATGCAGGCTAATTCTTCAAGGCATATTGCCACAGAAGGTCCACCCATACCTGTTGAACACACCAGTACCCACTCACCATCTATATTTGTAAGCCAACTGGTATACTCACGATGGCAAGCAATATACTCTGCAGGCCCACAAGCATTCGCCAGCCTTTCTACCCTACCTGGATCGCCAGGCAGTAATGCCCATTTAGCTCCATTTAAAGAAGCTGCCGAGAAACCGACATGATATAACACTTCATCAGGAGCGGTTAATTTTTTCATTGATTCACCTCAATCATGTCAATAACCTAAATTCTCACCTATTAATATTACCTTGATCCTTCTTGCCGGACGGCATCGACGTGTCGTAACTATCTGACAGCAGACACTGTCTTCTATCTGACAATTGCTACATACTCCTGTCTTATGACATGGAACATTTAAGTCAGAAAAACGCTGTACATTAATAGGCGCCGCGGTATTACGTGCCCTTGCAGAAGCTTCTTCTACAGTTTTTGTAATTTTGTTTATACCTGCAAATATCAGTACCTGCCGTGGACCATACACCAGAGCTGCACAGCGATTCCCAATACCATCAATATTTACCAACTGGCCATCCTCGCTTATACCATTACTACTCATAAGAAAGGTATCGCAAAGTAGTGCCTGGCGCATCATTTCCAATTTTTCCTCCATGGTAGCCGCTTTGTCTCGATCAATTACCCTATAGCTATTTCTGACTGCTTCAAGTAACCCTATTTCTTGAATCGTAACTGACCCTCCCCAAGAAACTATATCTTTTTTCGGAATTAACTCTAAGGCCTTTTTTAGAGCCTCCTGCCTGTTATTACAGTAATAAGCATCGAAACCATGTTTTCTTAAATTGGCTGCTACTGTTTCTCCAAAGCATTTATTTCTGCGTTCCATAACATTATCTGCCATTTTATCACTCCTTGTCATCAGAATTCCGTTTATCAATCAATACTACCTATAATTACTTCATCACTCCCGTCCTCTTCAGCAAGTAGAACTTCAATTGCCTCCTTATGCGAAGTAGGCACATTCTTACCAGCAAAATCAGTGCGTATAGGCAGCTCACGATGTCCGCGGTCAATAAGCACAGCCAATTGTATAGATTTAGGCCTTCCCATATCCATGATGGCATCCAAAGCTGCACGAATAGTACGCCCCGTATAGAGTACATCATCCACTAGGACAATCACCTTATCGTTAATATCCATATCTATCTCCGTTCCGTGGACTATAGGATTGTACGACAAGGTTGATAAATCGTCACGATACAGTGTAATATCAAGCATCCCTACAGGTAATTCCACATTTTCAATAGTACCAATTGCTTCTGCCAAGCGCCTAGCAATAGGAACTCCACGTGTGCGGATTCCAATCAATATCAAATTTTTCACGCCTTTGTTCTTTTCTATTATCTCATGAGATATACGTACTATAGCTCGACGCATTGCCTCAGAATCCATAATTATATTTTTCTTAACAAATTTTCCCATTTAAATCACTCCTATAATTTACTCGCAACACATACTAATAAAATACTGTTAAATAAACTGCCCTAAACGCAGCCTAGTAAATATTTTCTGCATATCCACAGAAAGCGGTGCTTCAAATGTCATGCGTTTCATCGTTTTAGGGTGTAAAAAGGAAAGTTTCTGGGAGTGCAGTGCCTGCCCATCAATTGCAAAAGGTGTTTTCATAGGCGAATACTTGGGATCACCTACAATAGGATGTCCAATGTATTCCATATGCACGCGAATCTGATGCATACGTCCTGTACGAAGGTGACAACCTACAATAGTATAGCGTCCATACCTTTCCAATACATCATATCCAGTAATCGCATCACGTCCTCCCTCGGTGACGACAGCCATTTTTTTACGATCTCTCTTATCCCTTGCAATCTGTGTTTCTATTATGCCGCTGTCATTTTTAATATTACCGAACACTACTGCTAAATAGCTGCGCATTGCTGTTTTATTTTGAATTTGCTCGGATAATATTAAATGAGCAACGTCATTTTTGGCACAAATCATGATACCTGAAGTATCCTTGTCTAGACGATGAACAATACCTGGTCTCATGACTCCGTTGATACCTGATAAATTTTGGCAATGATATAGTAATGCATTAACAAGAGTACCACTGTAATTACCTGCTGCAGGATGTACCACCATACCGCATGGTTTATTTATTATTATTATGTCTTCATCTTCGTAAATAACATCCAGAGAAATATTTTCTGATTGTACATCAAGGAACCTTAATTCCGGCATAGTAACTATTATATCATCACCAATCTTTACCCGATAATTGGCTTTTAAGATTTTATTATCCTTTATAACATACCCTTCCTCCAGCAATTTTTGCATACTAGACCGACTAAGTTCTAAAAGCGATGCTAAAACAACATCAACCCGTTGTCCCGATTCCTGTTCTGTTATTATTATGCGTTCCTGCCTACTGCATATTCCGTTTTTATAATGCTCCATATAATCAACCCAATACCTATACAAATTGCTATATCCGCTACATTAAAAACTGGCCAGATCCTAAAATCAAAAAAATCAATTACTAGCCCAATAACCATTCTGTCAATTAAATTTCCAATGGCCCCACCAGCAAAAAGTGCTACACCAAGTTGCAATGTTTTATCTCCCGCCCGAATATCCCTGTAGAAGAGCAACATAACGCTGATTACAACAACAGCAATTATGATAAATAACCAACGTCTTCCCTCAAATATACCGAAAGCCGCCCCTGAATTCAAAATATATGTCCAGTGAAAAAAATCAGAAATAACTGGAATACTTTCTCCAACGCAAAAATGCGCCGCCACAAAATGCTTTGTCATCTGGTCCACAATTATTACAAGCAAAGCAATAGTTACTAAATACATAGGTTTCTCCTGTTTTAAATCATATATTTATTATAACACAAAATTGTTATTAATATAGCTACCGTAAAAGTTTCGCGCATACAATTATTTATTATGTTTTATCACGTATTTATATTTACTTAAACTAAACACAGAAAATCCCCTGCCTGACGGAAGGCAGGGGATTGAACTTTAAAATAATTTAAATTAGTACAAAATCTTGTTAGCAATAACCAGTCTCTGTATCTGATTCGTTCCTTCATAAATTTGCATTATCTTAGCATCGCGCATCATTTTCTCAACTGGATATTCCCTAGAATATCCGTAACCTCCCATAATCTGAATAGCATCCGTTGTAACTTGCATGGCAACATCACCAGCATAACATTTAGCCATAGCAGCTTCTTTAGAAAATTCCAAACTATTATCACGTCGCCAACATGCTTCACGAACCATCAAACGTGCAGTTTCTACCTTAATCGCCATGTCGGCAATCATACTTTGAACCATCTGGAAAGAAGCTATAGGTTGACCAAACTGACGCCGTTCTTTTGCATATTTTACAGCACAATTTAACGCTGCCTGCGCCAGCCCAACCGAAACTGCCCCGACAAACGGACGGGCACTATCAAGAGTATTCATAGCAATGCGGAATCCATCTCCTTCACGTCCCACGCGATTGGCTTCAGGAATTACTACATCCTGCAAAATTACTTCACATGTATTAGAAGGGCGTATACCCATCTTATCTTCCTTTTTTCCTATGGAAAATCCAGGAGTACCCTTCTGAACAATAAATGCCGTCAGACCGCGTATTCCTCCACTCTGCCTGGTATTAGCAAAAACCAAGAAAACATCGGCAAGACCTGCGTTTGTAATGAAAATCTTGCTTCCATTAAGAGTATAAGTCCCGTTTTCTTTGTCCTTCACGGCTCTGGTAGAAACGCTTCCTGCATCACTACCAGCTCCTGGTTCAGTAAGAGCAAAAGCGGCCAATCCACCATTGTTGATAATATCGCAATACATACGCTTTTGTTCTTCAGTCCCTACCATGAGTACGGGATAGGTAGCAAGAGAATTAGCTGCCATAGATGTAGCTACACCAGCACATCCCTTACCAAGTTCTTCGTAAATAACTGCAACAGACAAACTACTTAATCCTGGCCCGTCAAATTCTTCCGGAACAATAACATTTAAAAGTCCCATTTCATAGGCTTTTTCAATAAGGCCTTCGCGTATACAGTTGTCCCTATCCATTTCAGCGGTATATGGTGCGATTTCCTGTTCAACAAATTCCCGCACCATCTCCTGTAATTCAAGCTGTTCTTCGTTTAATGCAAAGTTCATTTCTTCCTCCATAAATATGCAGTACACCGCTGCTTTTTACTTGATAAGCATTTACCATTTTTCAGGTATTTCTGCAAATCTATATGCTATAAACATAGTTGCAAGGATAGTTGCACTCAGCGTATGTTTATCATCATACATTTCGGCTTCTATCACCATAGTAAGATGTCCGTGGTGCCAAACTTTACTTTTGACGTAAAGCATCCCAGCGTTGCGCACACTTTTAATAAAATTCATATTAAAGTTTAAAGTGGCTACTGCCGCACCTACGCTAGCTCCTGTTACGCCAGTAACATCATCCGTCAAGGCCGTAAGTACGCCGCCATGACATATACCACGGTGGTTAAAGTGCTTAGCCGGATCAATATTAATACTTACTATAACACTGCCACAGTTTATTTCATCAATGTTTATGCCAAATCCATTCATAAAAGAATTATGGCTGTACATTTCCCGTATATAGGATTGAACATTTTGACTCCGCCAGTCCAACCCTGTCTCATTCCTGCTTCCAACAGAAAAATACTACATCGTTATAGTTTTTTCATATTTTACCACAAAATTTTTCTTAACTCAACAACGGAAGTCAATATTTTTTACAGGTAAAATTATGTAGTTCCTGTCCGCAATAATACTCATAATATGTAAAAAATCTGTATAATCTATCGTATTTTTACACAACAAATAGCCTTATTTTAACTGTTTTAAGAATTTTTCATACATGATATGATCATCCTTCATCATTTTATCACAGTCATCTCCTATAATAGCCGTCTGATCAATACCTTGTTTGATAAAATAGTCCTTCATTTCTTTGGAATTGCAGACTTTTTTTTCAGCTACCAGCAATATTTCCAGTTTATCCTTGGAAATATTCTTTGGAGCCACCAGTGCCGCCCATGCGCGTATAGTCATATTATGCCCTAATTCCTTGAATGTCGGTACATCAGGGTAGATTTCACTGCGACTGTCTGCCATAACCGCTAAAATCTTCAAATTACCTGCTTCAACCTGGCTCTTAAAAACAAAAGGATCTGACAACGTTGCATCAATATGTTTGCCAGCCAAGGCAGCAGCAATATCTGCAGTACCATTAGGATAGGGTACATGTTTAAATTTTACACCAAATTCATCTTCAAAAGACATTGCTGCTATATTCCATATGGCACCAGTGCCAGAGTTTCCCATCTGAATTTTGCCTGGATTCGCCTTTGCATAAGTGACAAATTCATCTAAATTCTTATAAGGAGCACCACCTGGAACAATCAGCGCAGCAGGTGCTGCAATAGGCGCACAAATCGCAGCAAAATCTGCGTAGGTGTTTTTACATTTCCCCTGATGCGGGAACATTGCTAATTCTACAGTCACCGTTCCTAATGTATGCCCACCAGACTTAGCATTTGCGATCTCTACCATTCCAGTAACGCCCCCGCCGTCAGGTTTGTTTACAACTACAAAATGACTTCCTGGAAGCTCTTTTTGCATAAATTGCAACAATCCACGGGCAGAAACATCTGTGCCTCCCCCCTCCAGGTGCTTTAGGAATAATAACGGAAATATCTCCGTCGCTGGGATAAACTGCTTTCTTAGCATCGCCACCACAACCAGCAATTAGCAGAACAAAAGCTACAAAAAAGATTAGGCCGATTGTAAAATGAAGTTGAACAGTTAAAAAATCCATAGCTATTGAATCCGTGGTAGAATAGAGTTCACAC
>JAJQDY010000035.1 GCA_021201965.1 Phascolarctobacterium sp. | reverse complement strand
CTGCGCAATTTTTCACGGCATACCGCCGCGGCAGATATGCCTATATTGTTTTCGGAAAAATATTTCTCATTGCCGCAGTAAATATTTTCCCCTGCGACCACCGCATCTACGCCCCTGCCTGCAGCCACCCTGAAGGCAGTACTTTCAGGTATATCCACCGCACGGGCAACTATCGCCCGGGACAGCGTATGTTCGCTCTTTGCTTCTGCGCCTGCCGCAAGATAAAGGAGTTCCGCTTCCTGCATACCCCTGAAAAGTATAATATCGGACACTTCCAGTTTCCCTTCCGTCAGGGTGCCGGTCTTGTCAAATGCCACGGTATCCGCCTGGCCCATTTTTCCCAGGGCTTCACCGGATTTTATGATGACCACGTATTTGGCCGCCTGCCCTATGGCCGCCATGACGGATATGGGGGTTGCCAGCGCCAGTGCGCAGGGACAGAACACCACAAGGACCGTTACGCACCTTGTCACGGCTGCCGGTATTTCAACCCCGGACATAATGTTTACGGAAATCGTAATAATGGCAAGGGCCAGTGCCGCAGATACCAGCCATGACGCCCATTTGTCCACCACGCACTGCATGGGGGACTTTTTCCTTTCCTCTTCCCTTACCATCCTTATAAGCTTCTGCAGGGAAGAATCCTCCCCCGTGCCGACGACCTTCATGTCCACCGCGCCGTAGCAGTTGATGGTGCCGCAGTAAATGCTGTCACCCGCCGCTTTATCGACGGGGATGGATTCCCCCGTCAGGATGGACTGGTCAACCGATGTGTCACCGCTTATGATGACCCCGTCCACTGGTATGGTTTCACCCGGCAGGACCCGTACTATATCGCCATTTTTGATATCTGCCGCACTGATAATCTTCTCCACTATAGTACCCATTACGGTTTCTAAAATCCTTCCTCCCGAGGGCGCAAGGGGTAGCAGTTCGGAGAGGCCTTTCCTGCCCCTCTCTATCGTCATGTTCTCGAGGATTTCACCCACTGCCATGATAAATGCTATTTCACCGGCGGCAAATAATTCCCATATGGAAAAGGAAGCCGCCATGGCAAGGGAAACAAGTAGCTCTGATGTGATTTCCTTTTCTTTTACCAGCTTCGTAAATGCCTCATAAACCATGGGATAACCGGATATAACGACCGGAAATATTGCAGGATCCCATGCCGGTTTTCCGCCGCTGAGCAGTATAAATAAACTGCAGGCGAGGAATATTCCCGATATGACAGTCATTTTTACGCCGGAGCATATGATAAATATTTTCTGCAGCATGATTTCCCTTCCTACTTGTTTTTCTCTGAAAAACATATTACAATATATTTATCATAACTATACCCCCAGGGTATATCAATAAATAAATTCTGTAAATGTCTCATAGCGGACATTTTTCAGAAAATACACTGGAAATTTCATATGGACAGAAAGCAGCAGAAAACCGAGCAGGCCATCTTTTCCGCTTTAACCGCACTGCTGGCGCGGAAAAGCTACAATAAAATAACGGTCAATGATATAACCGGGGCGGCTAATATCGGCCGCAGGACTTTCTACGCCCATTTTGAAACCAAGGATTAGCTGCTGCAGAAAATATGCGATTATCTTTTCCGACATATTTTTGAGACCAGTTCCGAAACGGGCGAACACGATTTTTCCAATATGCCGCAGACGCCTGATGCTATGGTAACGCATATCCTCTACCACCTGCGGGACAGGAAAAAGGACTTCCTGCCCATCCTCGCCGGCGAAAACGGGGATCTACTCCGCTATTTTTCAAGGACCTATCTGGCCCGTCTTGCGGAATTCTACTTACCCTGCAGAGATCTTCCCGAAACTGCCCTCCCGCCGGAAGATTTTATCTTAAACTACCTTTCCTTTCCCTTTACCGGCATGCTCCGCTGGTGGATAAAAAATAAGCTCCGGCAGTCGCCGGAGCAGTTGGCAAAATATTTTACCGCAGTAACGGGTCTTGTGGCAAATAAAAAAGCCCCCTGATTTTTCAGGGGGTTTTTAAGTTATTTCATAAATCCAAGATCCTTGAGCCAAGGCGATATATCGGCAGGGTTATTGGCCTTGAGCCCCTTAAGTACCTTGCCTTTTGCAGCCATTTTTTCCATGTCGTGGATACTGCCCTCAATACCGCTGCCGCCGGCGGTGCAGAATGGCACGACGGTCTTGCCCGTAAAATCGCAGGCTTCCATGAATGTATAAACCGGCATCGGTGCGACGCTTATCCAGATCGGATAGCCGACGAAAATCACATCATAATTTTTAAGGTCCGGCAGGGGTCCCTTAATTTCAGGACGGGCTTTTGCGGCCTTCTCTTCCTTGGCAACTTCCACGCACTTAGTGTAGTCTTTCGGATATTCCTTGACGGGAACGATCCTGAATAGGTCACCTCCTACCAGGGATTGGATTGCCTTTGCCGTCCTCTCCGTATTGCCGCCCCATGAGAAATAAGCAATGAGGATGCGCTGGTTTTCCTTCCCGGCCGGCTTCGGCGCTTCCGCGGACACATTTTTGCCCGTGCCGCCGCAGGCCGCCATGGTGAAACCGAGCAATAATGTCATGGTAAGCAGAATTATTTTCTTCACTAATACTCCCCCTATCTTTCTGCCGCCAGTTTTATGATTTCATAAACCCAGCGGGCAATGTTGAACAGATCTTCTTCCTTTAAATATTCACCCGTCGTGTGGATATTGCTCATCCCGGTTGCAAGGACCGCACATGGCAGTCCGTGCCCGCTGAGGAAATTCCAGTCACTGCAGCCGCAGCTGGTCTTTAAAAGTGGTTTGAACCCGAGTTTTTCCGCAGCTCTTTCCGCAATGGTAATACAGTGGTGGTCTTTTTTGAGGGGCACCGGAGGACAGCCTTCATGGATTTCCGCGTCAAATTTGCCGCCGCATTCTTCCACTACGGCCTTCAGAATCCTAAAGGTCTCATCCTTCATGCGGTTCACTTTTTCCACGCTCAGCGATCTCATGTCAATTGCGCATTTTGCCTCGGGCGCCACCACGTTAAATGCCACGCCGCCGTTTAAAAGCCCCGTGTTTAAAGTAGTCTCGGAATCAATGCGCCCGTATTTCGAAATAGCGGTCAGTGCCTTTGCCGCCAGCATTATGGCATTTATGCCTTCTTCCGGATTAATCCCGGAATATGCGGCTTTGCCGGTCACGGTAAAGTTGAAATAATACTGCTGCGGGGCGGCATATGTTATTTCCCCGGGATCCCCGTTCGTATCTAGGCAGTAACCAATATCCGTCTTAATCCGTGCGGGATCCAGATTCCTTTCCCCAAGGCATCCGTCTTCCTCGCAGACGGTGAAGCAGATCTATATATCGCCGTGGGGCACATTGTCTTCCTTTATGGTGCGTACTTCTTCCAAAATAGCAGCCACCCCTGACTTGTCGTCACCGCCAAGTGTAGTGGTACCGTCGAGATATAGGACGCCGTCCTTCCTTACGACCTTTGTGCCGGTCGTCGGCGCCACGGAATCCATGTGGGCTTCGAAAAAGAGCGCCGGCGCTTTCGCCGTTCCCTTAAGATATCCCCATACATTGCCGCAGGTGCCGCCTATCTTTTCCCCGAGGTTGTCAATCTCGGGTTCAAGCCCGAGGCTGCGCAGTTTTTCCATGAGGAGCGCTGCCTCTTGTTTTTCGTCCTTGCTGGGGCAGGGCACGCTTACCAGTTCTATGAATTCTTTTATAATTCTCTCTTTGTTAATCATTATTCCACCGTAACCGATTTAGCAAGATTTCTTGGCTTGTCTACATCACAGCCGCGGGTCAGAGCCGCATAATATGACAGGAGCTGCAGGGGCAGTACCGCAAGGAGCGGCGCCAGGTATTTCCCCGTACTCGGAATGTAAATGACATGGTCCGCATATTTTGCCAGGGAAGCATCGCCTTCAAATCCAATGGCAATGACCACGGCTTCGCGGGCTTTTACTTCCTGCATGTTGCTCACCGTCTTGTCATAGACGTCTTCCTGGGTGGCAAGCACTATGACGGGCACCCCTTCAACAATAAGTGCCAGCGTCCCGTGTTTCAGTTCCCCTGCCGCATAAGCTTCGGCATGGATATAGGAAATTTCCTTTAATTTAAGCGCTCCTTCAAGGGCCACTGCATAGTCCAGGCTTCTGCCGATGAAGAACACGTCTTCGCTGCTGCCGTATCTGCGGGCGAAAATTTTTATCTGATCGACATTTTCCAGCATCTGGTGGACCTGCTCCGGAATTTCAAGCAGCCCTTCCGCCAGCACTATTTCGCGGTCCCTGTCCATGGTGCCGCGCAGCCGCCCGGCATATATTGCCAGCATCAGCATGGCAAGTATCTGCGTGGTATAGGCTTTGGTTGATGCGACGGCAATTTCGGGCCCCGCATACGTATAAAGCACCTGGTCCGCATCGCGGGCAATGGATGAGCCAACGACGTTCGTCACGGCAAGGGTCCGTGAACCGAGGCGCCTTGCTTCGCGCAGAGCTGCCATGGTGTCGCTCGTTTCCCCGGACTGGCTTATGACAATGGTAAGGCTGCTGCCGTCAACAAGCGGCGCACGGTAACGGAATTCACTTGCAATATCGACTTCCACCGGAATGTGCGCCAGCTGTTCCAGATAGTATTTACCGACAATCCCGGCATGATATGCAGTGCCGCAGGCTACTATGAATATCTTGTTTATGCCGGCTATCTCTTCCGCAGTCCATTTGAGTTCCGGAAAATTTATTTTCTTCTCTTCCGCATCCATGCGTCCCGTCATTGTATCGCGGATGGATTTCGGCTGTTCGTAAATCTCTTTCAGCATGAAATGTTCAAAGCCGCCTTTTTCCACAGCTTCCGCATTCCATTTTACCTCAAATACTTTTTTGGTGATAGGCGTCCCGTCAATATCCTCCACCCATACCTTGTCCCTGCATACGGTTCCTATTTCGCCGTCGCTCATAACATAGGTGCGGCGGGTACAGCTTATGATGGCAGGAATGTCAGAGGCGATGAAGTTTTCATCTTCGCCAAGTCCTATGATGAGGGGATTGTCCTTTTTCGTGCAGATGAGTTTGTCGGAATCATATTCGCACATAAATACCAGGGAATAGGATCCCTTTATCCTCTTAAGGACTTTCTTGACCGTGCTTTCAAAACTGCCGTCGTAAAGGTCGGCCATGAGCTGGGCCACTACTTCCGTATCCGTTTCCGAAACGAAGGTATAGCCTTTCCCCATAAGTTCCTCTTTCAGCGTCAGGTAGTTTTCAATGATGCCGTTATGGACAACGACGAATTTCCCGCTGGTGTTCGTATGGGGGTGTGCATTGCGGTCTGACGGCCTGCCGTGAGTAGCCCAGCGGGTGTGCCCTATGCCGGCGGTCCCTTTTGGCATGTTGCCTTCCAGTTTCTTGCGCAGTGCATCCAGGTGTCCCACGCATTTGTCAACGCAGATATGCCCGTCCTCTTCCAAAACCGCAATGCCGGCGGAATCGTAACCGCGGTATTCCAGCTTGCTCATGCCGTCAAGTAAAAATGGAGCCGCCTGCTTGTCACCGATATAACCAACGATACCACACATGGATAGTATCCTCCATTATTATATTACCATTTCTGCCGCAGGACTTTTACCAATGCCGTTACCGGCAAGCTCTGTATCCTGCTTGACGGCCTGCATCCGGCCGAGATGCATCCGCTGACTGATCGATAACCTCTTTTCGCGTCTGCCGCCAGAAGGCGGCACATGCGCTATGGCCACCAGTATCTTTATACACAATATGCCGCACCGGCAGTGCTGCCCTCACGGCAAATCATTGTGACCTTATATATTTTACTATATTTTTCCGTTTTCTGCACTATAAATATGAAAGTTTTTACAGAATAGTCACATAAATCAGCTGAGTTCCTTTGTCACGACATCGCCTATCGCGCTGGCAATTTCTTCCAGCCTTCCCTGTATTGGTCCTTCCGCCATGATACGGATTAAAGGCTCCGTCCCCGAGGCGCGGACCAGAATCTGCCCGTCATCGCCAAGCTCTTCCTTGTATTTTTTTATAATTTCCTGAATGGCTTCCTTCTTTTCCCAGCACTCCTTTGATGCCACGCGCACGTTGAGGAGGATCTGCGGGTATTTTGTCATGAAAGCCCCCATTTCGGAAAGGGGCCTGTTGTTTTTCACCATGGCGCACAAAAGCTGCACGGCAGTCAGGATGCCATCGCCCGTCTTGGCATATTCTAGGAAAATAATATGGCCTGACTGTTCGCCGCCGAGGCTGTACTCCTTTTTCAGCATCTCTTCAAGCACATACCTGTCACCCACAGCGGTCTTTACCGTCTGCCCGCCATGTTCCTTTATGGCTTTGTGGAGTCCAACGTTACTCATGACTGTCGTAACCAGCATATTGTCCTTCAGTCTTTTCCGCTTCATGAGTTCCAGGGCGCAGATAAGCATAATCTGGTCCCCGTCCAGGGCATCACCGTTTTCGTCAACGGCAAGGCACCTGTCCGCATCCCCGTCGTTGGCAATGCCGACATTGGCACCCGTTTCCACAACCTTCTTCTGCAGCGCTTCCAGATGGGTGGACCCGCAGCCGTTGTTGATGTTAAGTCCCGTAGGCTGGTTGAAAATGGTAATTACCTCGGCGCCGAGATTCCTTAAAATGGCAGGCGCTATTTCACTGTTGGCGCCGTTTGAACAGTCCATGACCACCTTCAGCCCGTTCAGCTTGGTGTAGGCGGTTTTTAAAATGTGCTTGATGTATCTTTCCTCAAGCCCGTCGTCATGCACAATGTCCCCTACATAGGATCCGCTCGGCGCACTGCCGTAATTTATGGGCGTGCGCACGATGTCCGCTATTTCGTCTTCCACTGCATCGGGAAGCTTGTAGCCGGTATTCGAGAAAAATTTAATACCGTTGTCCTCAAAGGGATTATGCGATGCGGAAACAACCACGCCCGCATTCGCGCGGACCTCAGATGTCAGGAAGGAGATGGCAGGCGTCGGCATAATCCCGAGGAGATGGGCATTGCCGCCTGCAGAACACACTCCAGCCGCCAGTGCTGCGCAGAGCATGGTCCCGCTGCGGCGCGTGTCACGTCCGATAATAATTTTGGGAAAGGATACCTTCCTACCGAAATAGGACGCGGCCGCATAACCCAGTTTGAAAGCCAGTTCCGGCGTAAGCTCCACGTTCGCTTCGCCGCGCACTCCATCAGTACCGAATAATCGAGACATTAAAAACCCTCCGTGTCTTTATTATCAACATTTTATCAGAATAACCCTGCCATGTAAAATTATAACGCTGCCCCGGAAAAACGGCGCATTATTGCCATTGCCACGTGATATCCGTCAAGGGCCGCGCTCATGATTCCTCCCGCATAGCCCGCGCCTTCACCGCATGGGTACAACAAATCGCAGCACGGGGAAACATAATTTGCGTCCCTTAAAATACGCACGAGGGATGAGGTCCTTGTTTCCATACCGGTCAGCAGCGCCCCACCGTCATCAAATCCATCCAGCCTCCTGCCGAAGTCAGCTATTCCTGCTTTTATCATATCCGCAACATATGGCGGCAGTATTTTTTCCAGGGCCGCCGCAGAAACCCCGGGCCTGCATGTCGGACGCGTAAGTCTTTCCAGCGATTGGGCCGTGCCTTTTAAAAAGCTTTCCAGATTCTGGCCAGGAACATTGTAATTTCCGGCGGCCTTAAAGGCTATCCTTTCATAGAGCCGCCGGAATTCCACCCCGCTTAAGGGATCCGTCCCGAAATCATTGCTGTCCACGTTAACCACCAGGGCGCTGTTCGCAACGCCGCTGTTTCTTTCATACATGCTCATGCCGTTTATCGCAACGCCGTTTTCTTCAGATGACGCATTTGCGACTAGTCCTCCAGGACACATGCAGAAAGAGTAGACCGCCCTTTTTCCCCCGCCGATATGGCAGACAAGTGCATAGTCCGCCGGCCTCAGCAGCCTGTGCCCGGCAAATGCGCCATACTGGGCTTTATCTATCAGCTCCTGTGGATGCTCAATGCGCAGCCCTATGGCAAATGGTTTTACTTCCATGGCCACGCCTTTTCCCGAAAGCATTTTGTAGGTATCCTTTGCGCTGTGTCCGCAGGCAAGCACCGCCGCACTCGCATCCAGCCTTTTGCCGTCTGCAAGCCGCATGCCAGTCAGCCTGCCGCCGGCGGAAATTATCTCATCCACACGGGCTTCGTAAATGATCCTCCAGCCAAAAGAGCGTATCATGTCACTCAGCCACGTAACCAGGGCCTACAGCCTATCGGTCCCTACATGGGGCCTGTACTGCCATAAAATTTCTTCCGGGGCGCCTGCAAGGACGAAGGTTTTTAAAATATCATGTATCACTGGAACGTTGACACACGTCGTCAGCTTCCCATCAGAAAAAGTTCCCGCACCTCCTTCCCCGAACTGGACGTTCGATGCAGGATTAAAAGCACCTGTTTCCAACAACGGCGGACATCTTCCACCCTTCCGGAGATGGGTTTCCCCCGCTCAAGAAGCAGCGGCCCGTATCCATATTTAGCCAGTTCCAAGGCACATAAAAGCCCCGCCGGACCAGCCCCCATGATAACGGGCGGCGCAGAAAAACGTTCCCTGCCAAAAACAGGCAGCTCAGGCTCTTTCTCCTAATAAAGGCTTATGTCCTTATTCCGGAGGATCTTTTTCACCTGGCTGCTGCTTAAACCAACATCTGCCAATATGTGGAAGTTCAGGCATATATCGGATTTTTTACGTGCGTCCACCGCCATGTGCAGGACAGTTATCCCGTCAAGGCTTTTCCGCCCTGCCTTCCTGGCGGCGGCATCCTTAAGATCCGTTTCCTTAAGAAGGGAAATGCGCACGTTATTTATTTTCAGCTTCAATGGGCTTCCTGCCTCTCTACCGAAAAGCGTACCTCAACATTTTTAAGTTCCGGAATCACCTTGTCCGGAACATCAAGTTCAACATTAACGGAAGTGCTTCCCGTCAGGACCGCAGCAGCAATGGGCTTTGTCTTTATGGAAGTCATTCCCTTTAAGATGGATGGCGGCGCAGTAAGCCTTATCTTTTCCGGCAGCACTTCAACCCTGCTTACGTGCACCCCCTGAGGAAGGTTCCCGCTCAGCACCGATTCCACCGGCAGGTCTGTCGAAAGCGTCTGGGCCACAAGCGTGGCGTCCACCATCGCAGTTTTCGGTATTACCGCCATATTCTGCACTTCATAGCCGTCCGCCGTTACCGGCATAAGCGTGCTTTCCGTAGTAAAATTCTCGTTATGTCCCGTAACATCCAGCTGAGCGACAGCCTTAGCCACCCTGTCCAGTTCCTGTGAAGGTCCTTTTACGGTAACTTCGCTTGGCACAATGGTGCTGCCGCCAAGCGTCATGTCATCCGCCAGCGTACCTGCCAGCCTTGCTTCAACGGGGACTCCCTTTTCGCTGATAGTATCTATGTATACGAAAATCTGATCGGGGCTCACGGAAACGACGTCGCCCATTGCGAATGTGGCGGCAACTGGAATAGTCTGCTGCCCCTGCGAGACATTTTCCAGGTTGAGGGATGCATTAATCATATAGGCCGCATCATCATTTAAAACGACACGTGACCCGCATACCCTTACGCTTACCTTATCCGGGGCATTAAATACCACCATGGAAGCAGGCAGGTTGTTGTGGCGCAGCCGCACGTCATAGCTGCGCTCCACGATCGGGTTCTGATCAGCCATGACATAGAGCCAGAGGGTGCATGCAACGAGGGCGGATACGATCTTTGCTATAAGATTTTCATTTTCAAGCAGTTTCTTAAGAAAATTCATTTTTTCTCACACCGCCAATCATTAAATTTTCCAAGCAGGGTTCCCGTCATATTGACATTCGACCTGAGGAGTCCCTTACGCAGAATCTCCTTTAAATCGTTTGCGGTAAGATACCGCATTATATTGCCGTTCTTTGCCGATGATATGGTTCCAGTCTCCTCGCTCACTATAATGATTATGGCATCCGACTGTTCAGAAATGCCAATCCCCGCGCGATGGCGCATGCCAAGTTCCTGGCTCAGGTTCCTGTTTTCCGTAAGAGGCAGGAGACAGCCGGCGGCAACAATGCGTTTGCCGCGGATAATAGCCGCACCGTCATGAAGCGGCGTATCCTTTTCAAAAATATTCAGCAGCAGGCTTTCGCTGATCAGGGCGTCCAGCTGCACGCCGGTTTCAATGCGCTCCTCAAGCCCCGTTTCCCGTTCAAAAACCATCAGTGCGCCGAGTTTGCGGCGGCTCATGACAACGGCGGCACCGACAACGGCGTTTACTATCTCTTCAACTTCCTGGGCATTAAGCTCACTGCCTTTATGAAACAGTTGGCCGCGTCCTAAAAGTTCCAGTGCACGGCGCAGTTCCGGCTGGAAAACAATCGGCAGTGCTACCATGATTATAGTCATGCTCTTTTCCAAAAGCCAGCTGATGACATACAAATTGAGCCAGCGGCTGACAATCATGAAAATCAGCAGCACCAGCAGACCCTTGATCAGGGTCGCGCCCCTGGTGTTTTTAAGCATCAGATAAATACGGTACAAAAAGAATGCTACCAGGACGATGTCTACGATATCCAGAATACCTATAGCCGGCAGTAAGCCCTGCAGTTGTAATAACAAATCCTTCACCTACTTACTATATAATGGCAGTCATAAAATATTTCCTAATTTTATATTATATCATAATGGCCGATTGTAAAATGAAGTTGAACAGTTAAAAAATCCATAGCGATTGAAT
>JAJQDY010000022.1 GCA_021201965.1 Phascolarctobacterium sp. | reverse complement strand
CGGATTCAATCGCTATGGATTTTTTAACTGTTCAACTTCATTTTACAATCGGCCGCTATAGCCAATAACGAGGAAGCGTTCAAAAAATGGATGAAAGAAAAGAATTATGGCGACACCACGTGGAGAGCCTACGCAAAGTTAATGAATGACATGTCGACGAGGTTTACAGCTGAAATTTCGCCATACAGGAACCTGTTCAATATAACTAGCGTCGAGGATTTTGATGAGATTGACGCTAAAATAGGGAATAACTCTGGTTTTGCCGACTATAACGACAATCCCGGGAATTATGGTAATAAATGTTATGAAGGTACGGCTAGTGCCGCATTGAATATGTACAAGAAATTCTTGCGTGTGGACGAAGGATCGAAAAAGAACTATTGTCCTACGAATTCTTCAGATCAATGGGCAAGGAGCATGACGGCATCGACGCCGTCGCCGAAAAATTCTATCAAAAGTTTCGAGACGAGGGAATCTATTTCTGGAAGACCCTGAGCGAGCTTTCTGAGGAAGATATATTGACGAGCATTTTTCTGCTCGGCAATAAAAACGAGGATAACGAAAGCCTTTGCCACGCATTGGATTACAACAGAGATTACGATATGTTTGGTGGCATCGGCGGCGGCACAGTAAGCAAATATGGTTTGTTTTACGGCGTTGATGGACAATGGAAGGCTACGCAGGAGCAGGGAAAGCCGAAGCCGGTCACGCTGGAAAAAGCTATTGAAATCGGAAAGGAAATCAGGGATGCCCTGGTTATGGGAGCTATAACCATTCAAAAATGGCAGGGCAGTCTCAATACGGTTGAAAGCTATTGCGAGATGTTTAAGGAATTAGATAGCGTCATTCCGAAGTATATACATAAATCATGGTTTTTGAAGTACTACTATATGTCATTTCCCGATATTTTACTAATTTACTACAGCGAGGAGTGAAAAAATCGTATTTTATGCAGTTTGCGCATATTGCCGGACGAGGATGACCTTATTAAGATGGCCCAGATTGCTTTATACATCAAAAAATGCGGAATTTCGAGTGCCGTGTTCGGGCAGATCGCCAAAAATGAATTCGGTAAACCGAAAGTTTTTTACCGCATTGGCACGGGCGAGGTGAGCAAGTCATTTTTAATGAATGGGAAAGGGAAAATTACGTGGCGATAGGGTGGAAGGAGCTAGGAGATTTAAAGGATTTTTGCCAAAACAGGGCTTCCGATGCGGAGGCAAAGGGAAAAATTCAAGGCAAGCTGACTGAGAAATATGGTGAAAAGGGACTAACTGCCGCATATACATCCATTAATAAATTTTACACGGCGCCTATCGGGGCCTACGTTGTAGCCATGAAATGGAATAATGTTTGTGGCATAGGTAAAATAACGGGCGAATATGAATATAAAAATGATAAGGAATATGCCTATTGCCGCCCCGTGGAGTGGGAACCGCTTGACGATATCAGACAGCATGAGGCGGTTCCGCCCTACCCCGAAACGAAAGCCTTCGTGAGAAAAGTCATGGGGACTGCTCACGTACTCTCTAGGCGGTGCGGTACTCGCTGACTTTCAGTATACCCAAAGGAGGCAAGATAAATATGAAGACAAGAGCCAAAACAGTGGATAACTTAGTAAAGGATGGGAGGGAGAGACATGATGAGAATTCATGAATTCAAAAAAAGAACGATAGCGGACGTCATCGCGTTTGTCGTCCTTTGCGCCGTATTCAGTGCTGGAAATGTCTGCCGTGAAAAAAGAGCTCTTGTGCCCTGCGGCGAAGTCTGGCTAAAAAAAGTGGGCTACAATAATTACAATAACGTGGACGAACGCTGGGCCAAATGGCACCTGATCGTCCGCACGGACGAATACGGGGGTAGATGGTGCCCAGCCGGTAATCATAGTTATAATTACCTCAAAAACAACGTGACCTGGTGGTATGAACTCAATGACCCGGGAAAGGATCCAAACCATAAGCACCTTATCGAAATAATCCCGACACCAGGAGGGGGATTTAAGGTTCCATACTACGATAAATCCGATTCATACTTTGGGCGTGTACAGGAACCGGAACTCACGGACTTTGAGAAGCATGTCCAACCGAAAACCCCCTTCTTGGATCTATTCCATATTCTGTCACTTGACGGCAATGGCAGGCCTGATCATTTTTAAGGATATGAGATTTATTCGGTAATGGAACCGGCACACCGCCTAACTATGGCGGAACTACTGGACCGCTGGGACCGGAACGCCCGGAACGTCGCTTCGAAATGCCTTCCAGTAATAATGTTCCTACCTTTTCATTATGACCGCAAGAGGGATGGTGGGTGGTATGTATCCTTTCCCTTTACTACGTTTGAGTTCCAGATGTCGATAGCCAGGCCAGCATTATATACAAGGAGTGTGTGAAAATACGTGAGGCCGGAATACCGGGATCATCAGATCGGGTGCTTTTCCGCCGTCCTCTTGACGGTGCTTTTATCTACCTAAACTCGAAATCAGTGAAGGACGCATAGGGAGGAAGAATGCTGGATATACGTGACGCCATAACAATATAAACAGGTTTGTGGTATAATATAAAAGTGGGCTCTAACATGATAGGGCTTTCATGCGCTGGGAAAGGGGTATGATTGTTATGAAAGAGAAGTTTTGGAAAAGAACATGGAATGGAAACCAAAGATTGGTAGGAACCTGGGAAGAAATTTTGCAGGAAAAATATTTCAGGTTTAGATAGAACCTAAAGAAAGCCCTGAAAAACACGGGAGAAAAAGGGGAGTGGGAAAATGCCAACAATAATACTGACATCGAATAATCCCGTCGTGGGGCCTAGTTACGGGAACAGGGCAAGCGCCCCGGATACGTGTGGAGTCTGCGCCTTGGCAAATTCGGCCTATGGAGCCGCTGCGGATTTCTGAAATCAGGCGTGGCAATTTACCCGCACGGCCGCTGGAATTTACCATGAGGAACTGTCAAGCCACGAAGCGCGGGAATCCATGAGGATATTAAACGAAAAAGCAATATATGATAACCAGGTTTGGCTCGATATCCAGAAAAACCGTCAGGGAACCAACGCGAAAGGTGCGGTAGATGAATTGAACGAAAAAAATCGGCGAGAACGACCGAAAACTTATGGATAGCAGTAGGCTGACAAACCGCGGCAAGCGGCGGTTAGGAAGACAGTTTGCCGCCAAAAACACGGAATCCCTCGTCCGTGTTTGCGCTTTCCAGGCCAGTGAATTCGACGAGTCACGGAACAACGAGTTTACTAATTACGCCCGAAACCAGACTTCGCACATAATAGGTGGCGCGGACCCGGCAATGATATGGGAAGAAACCTGGAGGAATTTTAACGACATGTTTAATGATCTGCCGGAAGAGGAAAGAAAGATAAGGCTTTTCCGGGCGGCTGATTATATAGTGGAGACCAGCATGTCCGACATGCTTCGGCGCGATGACTATAAGTTCGCGCTTACCGTCATGGCTCAGTGGGGACAATATATGACACCGGAAAAAAGGAGTCAACTGAACGCGCCTGCGTCAAGAGATGCGCACTACATCCAGAGACAGGCACGTATCGAATCCATTACGGGAAAAAATCTGACTGAAGATCAGAAGAGAGAAGTTCTTTTGTCGAACAACGGCTACCGGCTTCAAGAGGTTCCAATTACATATAAATCAGGCGTGACGGGCGAAGGGCTAACCGAAAAGGCTTCAAGGGGAATGGCGGCTATGGCTTCACTGTTTAAAGACCATTATCTGGATTTCACGGTTACAAGCACTAAAAACGACTTTGCGGGGCACGCTCAAGGAAGCTCCCACTACACAGGGTATGCGATAGACTTTGTCAGCGACGCATTCGAAAACATGACACCTGAGGAACAGGATGCCTTTGTGGCGAAAATGGAACGGGCTTGCCCAGGGATTATAGTCCTTAATGAATACAGAAACCCGTCCGCGCAAAGCACGGCTGGTCACATCCACGCGAATCTTTCGAAATGCGAGAGCATTCCGACATTACACCAAGCAGGGCGCGAGACGGACGGCGGTGCGGACACTGGCAGCCCCGAAGTAGGGAGGTTTTCGGAAATGGAAGTGGATGCCATGATCGATGAATCAAACCAGAAGGAAGCGAGGGACAAAGCACGGTTGCTCTCCGAGGAAAAAAGACAGCTGGAGGATTTTCATTTCAATTATCTTTACCCCTTACACAGGGACAATCGGTTTGACGCCACTGCGGCGGAATGCGAGGCCGTAAGGTGCACGGCGGGCAACAACAGGCTGGAAGCGAGAATGATGTCACTTGTTTCTTCTTTTTCTTCAGGGATTGACGCTGCTGCAGGAAGCGGCGCGGCGGGCATGTTCACGGATAAACCTGCGTTTCTGAAAATAAAAAGGATGATCGATGAAGGCAGATACGATCCAGAAGATATCAATAGGGCAATAAATGAGAAGATAAATGACCTGTCTCAAATCGATATCGCGTATCTTATGGATCATTACGTGCGGAGGGATCCAAGAATAAAGGAAGTAGATAAATACATAGATGCCTATATTGACAACAAGTTCCATGATAGGCTTGACAGGATAGAAATTAAGTACCAGTGCAACCAGATATTCAGAAACGAGCTTGGCCATGATCGGAGTAGGACACTGGCCGTGGCATGGATTGATAAACTGGACAGGGCGGAACTGAACCGTGGACGGGTAGCGAACGCCGAGTTGGGGACCCTTAAAGCGAAATATCCACTCCACGTTTCTCCCGTGATTGACAGGATTAGGATGACAAACCCGTCTCTAACTCCCGCGGACGTAAGGGACGCGCTCGCGCCGTTCGATTTAAACAACAAGTATCACAGGGAAGCGTTAAGAATGTCAAGCGGGGATATATCCCATGAAAGCATGAATCGGCTGATTGTCGAGGAATGTCTCCGTGATGGTGTCAACGTTGCCGAAAATCAAATAAAAGTCATTCCTCCTTCCCCTCAAAAAGGGGAAAGTTGGTGGAATAGGGCCGCTTCCTAGGGAAGTGGCATCATTTCCGACCGGTACGCATCCGAAATGGAGAAAATGGAGAATGAAACGGAGTGCTCGATCCGTGACTGAGGGGTGAAACATGCTAACAGTTAATGATTCAAGAAAAGAGTATATATTTGATTATGACTGGTAGGCATATGATGCCGCATACCCAACCAGCGCACTGGCGCTTTAAAACGGCAGTCTGTACACGCCTTATGGCGTGAGTCTTCCCGAAATGCTTTCAAGGCAGGAGAATTCGCAGAAAATATTCCGCACCCTGAAAAACGGCGGAAAAAGAATTATCTAGGGCTCACTCGGGGCAGGAACGGCCCTTCTTGAGACCATCGCAACCGGGGAACGAGATCAGGAAGAAACAAACTGTGCCCTGCTGGGCGCTTTAGGCGTGGGAAGCGACCGGCTGCCTCCTCCGTCGCCCCTGGCGGTGGATATCGGGGACGTGGCGGTGTCACTGAGAGCCGTGGCAAATTCAGACGCACTTGCCCTGGAAGAGGTAAAAGCGGAAATGGCCGTGGGCGAATGGGCTCTCACCGCCCTTGAAAACGTGCCGCAGCTTGCGGCTCAGATAGGAGTGACCGCGGCTACCGGGGTAGCTGGCAGCCTTCTGTTCATGAGCGCGCAGATAGGCGGCGGACAGTACCTGGAACTTACTGGCGAGGGCGTGGCCAAGCGGACGGCCACGGTGGCGGCACTTGTCAGCGGACTTGTCCAGGGCTGGCTGGAAAGAATAGGCGTCGGGACAATCCTGAAAACCGGCACGCCGGCTGTTCGAAAAATCGTGAACGCGGCAATCATGTAGGGATTAACGGAATTCCTAGAGGAGTACCCTGAAGCGCTTACGAACACGTTCGCCCAGGGATTGGAAAATAAATCCATGGATGAGCTGACAAAGACTTTCCTGGGAAATCTTCCCGAAACGACAGGAAACGCCCTTTACGCAGGCTCCATCGGCGCTTTTCTTTGAGGCGTGGGTTCAGGCATCCTCCATGCCGCCATTAATGGGATGGATAAAACTTATACGACGGAGAGAATCGCCGACCTGAAAAACACGGCCGCAGAAATGAAACGGATGCCGCCCGAACAGAGGGACGTCGCATCGGAAGTGATTAATAATGTGTCAGAAGAAACCGCGTATATCGATGTCGAACTGGCACTAAGACACATGCTGGACAATCCAGACATGGATATTGAGGGTTTGGGCGTGACGAGGGGATCAGTTGAAAATTCCGCCAGGAACGTTTCCGAAATAGAAGTGCCCGTGGGCACGCTGACTTCTTTTATCGCGGAAAACCAGGGATTTATGGATGCCGTGTAAGACGGGGTTTCGTTCAGCGAGGGTGGAGAAAGTATTCTAAGGGCACGGACACGGGATGCCCTTACGGAAGAATTCAACCGGTCCCGGGAAAGTGCGCGCGTTTTCAACGAGTAGATTGACGCTATATCCACGTAGCTACATGGCTTGGACCTTCGCACGATCACTCCTGAACAGATACAAGACGTGATCGCACTGGTGACTTCCAGAGCATATGCCTTTGACACTGAAACCCAATCCAGGTATCTGGAACTTCACCCGCTGGAATTTAGAAAGGGACAGGCGAAAAAAGGCATGAGAGGTTATCTCGAAGGGTATAAAAGGACGGGGAAATCCCTGGTAACCCTTTTTTCAAAAAAGAGCGACATAAACACCCTCATTCACGAAGTGGCGGGATATTATTTCACGAACAACCTAATGTTTGACTGGGCGGAGGACTTGGCATCGGACCAGATGAAAAAAGACTGGGCGAGCGTCCTTGAGTTTCTGGACATGCCGGAAGACACGGACTGGACCGCCGTGTTGAAACAACCCCGGGAACATAACTCTTCTACGGAAAAATTGGCTCGCGCGGCGGAAGAGTATTTTTAGGGAAGGCAATGCCCCCACTCAAGGACTCCGCAGGGTTTTCAGACGACTGAAACGGTGGATGGTCGAAGTATACAATTCTTTCCGCCGAGCGGACAGAATTGAATTGACGGATGAAATAATGGTCGTGTTTGACAGGATGTACGCGGAAGACAAGAATTTGAGGAGGACTGTATGAGATGAAGGATATTTCCGGACAGACGGAAGCCTCCTCTATGAATCGCTTCCATCCGATGAAAAAAAGTCCTTATGCAGCTTGCGGACAATGCCTATGAAAAAGCGGCGGCAGCCGTCGGTGAAGCCGCGCGAGAAAGCGAGTCCTATAAAAAGGCGCTGGGCGAAGCAAGGGAAAGAATCGGCAGGATGGACATCTACCGCCCCAGCGAAAAGCTTTCCAAAAACGAGATCGGTCTCCGGGACCTTCTAAACAATGCGCTGACGGAAGAAGAGGCGCAGATAGTGGAGATCGTTGCAGAAGAAGAAGAATTTGGATCCGCTTCGGAAATGGCTATTCGTATAGCCGAAGCCCCTGATTTGGACACGGCGGCGCGCATAGAAGCGGAAAAGGCGGCGCACATGCTGACTATCGACCCCTACTCCGCCATCCCGTCAGACCCCGCATGGTTTTACACTAATGAATCCGCTGATTTCGTCGCAATGGAATCCGTTCTTTTGAAAGACGTGGACAGCCTTTCCAGGCAGGGCGGCGGCGAAAAGGGCGGCGGTAACCGCCGAGGCAAAGGAGTGGATATGCGACGTTTCCATCCGCGGAGGGGTTTAGGGTTCGAAGATTCATTACGGCGGAACGGAACGCATTCGCAAAGACAGACTGTGCATTACGCCGGGGAGACACGCAAAGGACAGTGAAGTATAAAGATGCGCAGCTCCTAAACCATGCGCTTGTAACCGAAAGCCTGAGACTTTCCAGGCTTGTTAACGAGCCTGAAGGATTCTTAACCAGGCAGAAAAAACCAAGAGGGAACTTTTGGGAAATGAGGGAAACTACGCGCAGTTCGCATCAGTCCTTTCCCTCGCGGGCATGAGGCCAAGTGGTGACTTTGAAGTAACCGAATCTCTCGGCGCATGTGTGTCTCGCATGAACGCCATTGAAATCGCTAACAACGTTGAAATCGCCGATTGGATTATTGGGGGGGGGCTGGATCCCGTCAACGTTAGGAACATGACCCTGGGTGAACTTCAAGATGTATGCGACGCGGGAAGAAATATCAGGCATGCGGCGCGGGAAGAAACGAGGATTCATAAAATAGCGGGAACGGAAGATTTTCACGTACTAAAAAACGACGCACCTGAAGCCTTCGACCGTCTTAAGAATGTTTACCCTCCCGAAGCTGGCGGACAAGAAATCGTCTCTCTCGCCGAAAGCTTTCTTGCGGCAATGGAAAGCATTGACATTTTGACAGAATGACTGGATTCATGGAAAAGCGGGGGTGGGTGTTCTTTGACCGGGTTTTCATGGAACCCCTAAAACAAGCTGCGGACGATTATTACAGGTACTGGTCGCCGTATAGAGAAAGGGCGCGGAAAGCGGAGGACGCATGGCTCCCTTATAGAAAGTCAAAGGTGGACGCTCTAAAAAAGACGTATTACGAAGGACTTGGCGCAAGCGTGGATAAGTTAACGCTAATCCGCATGGCCATGAACCTCGTAAACGCGAGCAGCTCGGAGCGTCTCTGCGCCACGGCACCCATAGGGTTGGAAAACGCGCCTTTGTGGCGGCATGAATCGTGGCGGGACACGAGAAGGGAACTTATTGGATTCCTTTCAAGGAATCTCACGGCAAGAGATTTGGCATATGCGCAGGAATGGGTAGCTGCCGCAGGCATGTTCTGGGATGAGATGGTGGCACTTGAAAAACGGTACTACGGTTTTTCGCTTGTATCCGTGGACCCCTTCCCGCTGTTTTTGAATTGCCCTCAGGTGAAACGGTTTCAGTAAGTGGTTATTTCCCGCTTGTACGGGACAGCAGTCTTGGCAGCAGGCCCGCTTCACAGGAAGCCATAGGGGAACACGAGGGCGCGAATATCCGTACGCTGAAAACCGATATGGGACACATGAAAAAGCGCACGTGCGCAAAATACCACGTAGACCTTCCCCCTGACGCGGAAACGAGGGCGATGCAGGATTTAATTCACGACCTATATTATAGGGAAATAGCCGCTGACATGCGGAAAATATTTAACGATAAGAGCTTGGTTGAGGTATTCAAGCGGAAACTTTGGCTCGCAAGATATCGTGCATTCAAACAATATATTGAAACCGCCGTCAATCCTTACCAGTCAATGGGCGCGGAACTTGGCGAAACATTCGCAGATAGCTGCGCGAACTGGCTCAGGCAAAAAACGACGTCCGCAATGATAATGATGAATTTCCGCACTCGCACGCAGAATTTCGCAAACTGGGCACTCTATGCTAATTCCGTTGACGGGTTCACATGGAGTGACACTCTGGCGGCAGCCACTAACTTCCAGTCGAACCTGCAGACGGCGGGAAAATATAATTCCGCCTGCGAGCTTGTCCACTCTAAATCCTCATGGATGGCGGAACGTATGGAGATTTCCGATATTTCATTAAGGAACCTTGACACTTCCGCAATGAGCGCCATGGAACAGGTTATAATTGAGTGTGGAACACGGGCCTTAGTGGCCACGGATAATTTCTCCGCCATCCCCGTGTGGCTTCAGGCATACATAAAGGCAATAAGAAACGGAAGCGCGGAAACTGAAGCGGTATCCTTTGCGGACACGATAATAAGGCGCACGCTCGGTTCGTCAAGACCCGAGGATGTTGCGCCATTTATTCGCAACACCAGACCCGTATACAGGATGTTCACCATGTTCCATGGTTTTTTAACACCAAGTATAACCAGTGGGCAAGAGAATACAATATATTTCTCAGGGACAGGGATATATTGGGGTTAACAAGCTTCGTTTTCGGAAAGTTCCTTGCGTTCGCGGGGATCAACTTACTTTTCACGGGGCGTGGTCCGTTTAAGGAGGATGAACAGGAGTATACGGAACTGGAAAAGGAGATGTTTGACTACGCTTTCAGTCTTGGCGGCCCCGTTGGGCGCATTGCGTCAGACATCATTGCCTGCGGGCTGTGGATGAGGGACCACTTTGTGTATAAGCTGCCGGCGACCAGGCCGATTGAACTTGTGGAAAAGCTATCGGGCAAAGCGAGACGGTACGTAAGTGGCGAAGTGGACGCAGAAGAACTCGTGGAACCCGCCGCAAACACACTGGGGCTGGTTCTTGGCATCCCGTCTCAAATAAACAAATTTTTCTTTAACGCTTACGATATCCTGTTTAATGGAATGGAGCTTAGCCTTGAAGGTCTGTTCGCACGCAGGCCACGCAGAGAAAGATAAAAAAAGGAGGGGGGGGGTGAGATATAAATGGATTCCATACTTAGTATGTTGACGTTGAGGGTGCTGGCACTCCAGTGCGTCTTTTTTATCTTGTTTCAGCCAACAAAAACAAATCTGAAATTAAACGAAGTGAAGAAAACAGTGGAACGGTGTTGCGCTGAGCTGAAAATCCTTAAACAAAGGCAGGATCATAAGCGCGAAGTATTGGCGCAGCATGAGGCGCAAATAGAATGGGGAGCGGACTTGTTAAAGAGGCTATCGTAGAAAGGAAAAGGAGGAATTCAAATGATAAAGAAGAAAAAACGCACTTATCTAGTTATTTTCCTGACGGGATTGGCTCTCTGACTGTTCCTTTCGGGGGCCATGGGACGCAGGGCCTTTGCCGGCGCAGGAATAGTTATTGCAGCTGCAGGGCACGGGTTCCCGAATCCTATAGGCACGGGTCCACATCCGTTCGTTATAACTATGACGAATACTGCAAGTGCGGGCACAGGTATAACGACCATGACACGAGATGGTAAATAAAATCTCACGCGCGTATTCGCATTTTAAGCGGGGTTTTGGAAAAGCTGATCAACCCCCCCCCCCCGAGGTGGGGGGGAAGAG
>JAJQDY010000050.1 GCA_021201965.1 Phascolarctobacterium sp. | reverse complement strand
GTTTTCCATTCTTGCGCTTCTCCGCATCTGTGATAGAATGTGGGTAGTCCATAGTAATTGTCCTCCTCGATAGTGTTTTGCGTGTGAACTCTATTCTACCACGGATTCAATCGCTATGGTTTTTTTAACTGTTCAACTTCATTTTACAATCGGCCAATTGACAAATTCACCAAAGGAATGTAAAATTTCTTTATTACCATTATCTTGTATGGGAAATAATCATAGGGAAAGAGGTTCAACATATGCGCAGTACAGAAGTAAAAAAAGGTTCTATCCGTGCAGCTCACAGATCACTTTTCTATGCCATGGGTTACACTGAGGAGGAACTTAAGAAACCGCTTATCGGTATCTGCAACGCCCAGAATGAAATAATTCCAGGACACATGCACCTTGATACTATCACCGAAGCAGTGAAATACGGCATTCTTGAGGCAGGAGGAACGCCCGTCGAGTTTCCCGCTATCGGTATCTGCGACGGCATCGCCATGGGCCACAACGGCATGAAATACCCATTGGCAAGCAGGGAATTAATAGCCGACAGCATTGAAGCCATGGCCAACGGCCATGCCTTTGACGGTCTGGTGCTCATCCACAACTGCGATAAAATAGTTCCTGGCATGCTCATGGCGGCAGCACGTCTAAACATCCCAGCCGTAGCCGTAAGCGGAGGCCCCATGCTCCCAGGACGCCTTAATGGTAAGGACATGAGCGTTTCGACCATGTTTGAGGCTGCAGGACGATATGAATCCGGCCAGATTACTAAGGAAGAACTGAATGAAATGGAACACGCTGCCTGCCCAGGCTGCGGCAGCTGCGCCGGACTTTTTACGGCAAATTCCATGAATTGCCTGACGGAAGCACTCGGCATTGGACTTCCGGGGAACGGAACCATCCCCGCCGCCTATAACGGTGCCCGTATCGCCCTTGCCAAACGAGCTGGTGCTGCGGTGATTGCCCTTATTGAAAAGAATGTGCGCCCCAGGGATATTATGACAATGAACGCCTTTAAAAACGCAATTACAGTGGATATGGCCATAGGCGGCTCATCAAATACCGCCCTTCACCTCCCCGCCATTGCCCACGAAGCAGGAATCAGCCTGCCACTTGAGCTTTTTGGCAGGATCAGCAAGAAGACCCCGTATCTTACGAAGCTTTCCCCAGGCGGAAGCCATCATATGATAGATTTAAACGAAGCCGGCGGCATCAGTGCCGTCATGCACGAACTGGACAAACTGGGACTTATAATTAAATCCTGCAGGACCGTTACCGGAAAAACCATCGGCACTACCATAAAAGATGCTAGAATCTTAAGACCCGATGTCATCCGCAGCGTGGAAAAGCCCTACAGGAAGAGCGGCGGTATTGCAGTACTCAAAGGCAACATTGCCCCAGAGTGCAGTGTAGTCAAGGAGAGCGCCGTGGCAGATGAAATGCTCACCCACAGTGGTCCGGCAAAAGTATTTAACTCAGAGGACGAAGCCATAAAGGCTATCTGCGGCAGGAAGATAAAAAAAGGTGACGTTGTAGTCATTCGCTACGAAGGGCCCAAAGGCGGCCCTGGAATGCGTGAAATGCTTAACCCAACTTCCGTTCTCGCAGGCATGGGCCTTGACAAAGATATCGCCCTTTTAACCGACGGACGTTTTTCAGGCGCCACTCGGGGCGCCTGCATAGGCCACATATCCCCTGAAGCCCGTGAAGGCGGCAACATCGCTCTCATAGAGGACGGGGATATAATAGAAATTGATATCCCGAAAAGGAAGCTTAACGTAAAAGTCTCCGCCACGGAACTTGCAAAACGCAGGGCCAGCTGGAAATGCCCCGCACCCAAGGTAAAAAGCGGCTATCTTGCCCGTTATGCGGCACTTGTGACATCCGCCGCAACTGGGGCTGTTTTAAAGGTTCCCAAATAGCATACATACCTTAAATTTTAAAACCCTCAGGATAAAGTATCCTGAGGGTTTTTCATGCCTTTAAAGTCTGGCGTATATCGTAATACCTACACATTTTTCCAGCTACAATTTAAGACGAAATCACGTTTCCGGAAGGGTTCATTTCTGCTCCAGCAGGTAAATATCGCCTATTACCGCCAGTTCTTCCAGTGGCGATTCCTCCGTATGCTGTTTTAAAAAGCGCCTGTATTCTATCCCACGTACCAGAAAGTATTTTTCCTTTTCATGTTTCAGGGCATTGCTAAAATCGGATGATTTCGGTTCAAGGTCAATACCTGGCGTTTCCGCATAATACATAAAGCCTGGCCTCAGAAAACGGTCCACGTAAATATCCTGCGTAAGATCGCAGTTATCTCTGTAGATCACGCTTATGGTTTTCACGCTGAAGCGGTCCGCAACCGTGGGAAGAACAAATGTAAATATGACACACATAGTGACTACGCCTGTCAGTACATGAAGCCATGCGGCAAGTACAATGTCCTTATAGTAAACAAGCATCAGGGCCGCCACAAATCCCAAAAGAAGCGTCAGGACCCCTAGGACTACTCCTGAAAATTCCGCTTCCGGAAGGCGCCTCGCCACTACCATCCAGCCCGCAGCTATGAAAATATACATTAATGCACTGCCGAAAGCCCAGCTGTTAAAGGTATCCCTTGCACGGGATTTCTGGATCATGTATGAAATATACCAGCCTATTATTACCGCAATGGCCGGGAAGAGCGGAAGAATATACGAAACCAGCTTCGTTTTGCAGACAGTAAAGAAAATAAGCACCAAAAGCCACCATACATGGAATAAAAGGAGTTTCCTCATCTCATCAATGCGGCTGTCGTTCACGGACGCCATTATGGACTGAAGGAAAAGGCCTGTCCAAGGGAAAAGTCCTATGATGATGACCGGGATGTAATAGAAAAAACTCGTCCTGCCTGGATGCTCCGCTTCCAGAAAGCGCATCAGGTTATGGAACCCAAGGAAAGTCCTTATAAAATCAGGACCGTGGACATGGTACATTGTGTAGTACCAGATACATGAAAGGGCGGAAAACAATATAAGTCCCCTTATGATATGCATCCTCCTTATTTCGGAAAACCGCCCTGTAAAGAGGATATAGAAGCAAATTACGCCCATGGGGAACATAATCCCTATGGCCCCCTTAGTCATAACGGCAAGCGCCATAAATACGTACATCATCCAGTAGTATCGGTGCAGGAAAAAGAGCAATGCCGCGGTCGTAAAAAACATAAGCGTCGTATCCGTAACTGCGGCTTTCCCCAGTATAAAAATCATGCCACAGCTGCCGAAAACAAGAGCCGACCAGAATCCCGCCCGCTCGTTAAAGATTTTGGTTATCGAAACATAGAGCAAAACCGCCGTAAGCGCAGACATTAGTGCCGCAGGAAACCTTGCGGCAAATTCCCCATCCCCGAAAACCTTAAACGAAAGTGCCACCAGCCAGTAGAAAACAGGCGGTTTGTCGTACCAGAAATCGCCAAAGATGCGGGGAGACACATAATCTCCGGTTGCGATCATCTCCCGTGCCGTTTCAGCATATGCCGGCTCATCCGGATCTGAAAGCGGTACGGCGCTCAGTCCGAAAAACATTGTAACGATGGCTACGCCTGCTATAATGAGCAGGCTGTTTTTTTCAATCTGGTTCATTTCTTCTCCAATCGGTACTCATAGGTACGTTTTATTCCTTCCGCTATTTTCATCTGCGGCCGGTAGCTTAATATTTTCTTGCAGAGGGTATTGTCGAGGACCGATCAGAAAATATCCGCTTCCCGCCTCGGGGCGTGGATAATTTTCGCTTTTCTGCCCATGGCTTCCTCAAATGCGGCAAGAACATCCTCTATGGATGTCTCTTTCCCCGTTGAGACGTTTATTATGTTATGTCCCGTGAGTTTCATGCTCTCCGAAATGGCACGCACCACGTCGCCCACATAGATAAAATCCCGTGTCTGTATGCCGTTACCTAAAATGGTGACTGGCTTTCCTTCCGCCAGGAGTTCACAAAAAACGCCGATAATCCCCGCTTCTCCACCATTAAACTGACGTTCCCCGTAGACGTTGGAAAATCGGAGAACCGTAGTATTCATACCGCATAGGTTATGGTAGGTGTACATATAGTATTCTCCCGCCATTTTACTTATACCGTAAAATGACGCAGGTTTCAATCTTTCGCTTTCCTTAAGCGGAATATTGGGATTATCCCCGTAAACCGCCGCGGTAGATGGAAAAATGAAATTTTTCACCCCATATTTTCTGCAGCACTCCAAAACATTGATCATGCCAAGAAGATTGACATCGCAGTCTTCCATGGGATGCGCAATGGAATAATGCACCATGGTCTGTGCGGCAAGATGTATTACCGTCGCAAATTTTTCCGTGGCAAAAAGGGAATCAAGGTCACTTCTTATATCAGTTCCCACAAGCCGCATGCCTTGAGGTACATTTTCACGTTTGCCGTACGAAAGGTTATCAAGTACCACTATTTCATGTTTTTGCCCTGCGAGGCAATGCAGAATGTGGGAACTGATAAACCCGGCACCGCCAGTAATTAAAAGTTTCATTCATTATTCTCCCTGTGCCCCGGGGACAGCGCCATGACATCGGAACCTAATGCCCTTATGGATACGAAAGCCCCGAGCAAAAATGGTAAGTATTCTGCCGTAAACCTCCAGAGCACCGCCATTATTCCAACAAGGCCGCTTGGAAGAATATTGGAAAAGAGCACGACGAATCCGGCTTCGGCAATACCCGAACCGCCGGGTGTAGGTGAAAAATAGATGACAAGGTTTATGAGGACCATCCTCCCTATAACCTGCAAGAGATCGTATTCTATGTTCATCCCGGAAAAGAACGCAGGAACCGTGGAATAGATTGCAAGTAGGCTTGCCCCTGATTCCAGAAATGCCCTGACCATCTTCAACGGGTGCTTCGCCATTATTGCAAAGGCGTTTTTAAACTCCTTGTACCAGATTAAGCAGTTCTGTTGAGTGGTGTAAGAAAACTTTCCCAAAATCTTCTCAAGCCATTTTTCCGGATACTGGGTCCGCATAAGGAAAAAAGCTGCTACCGGAATACAGATGAAAAGCACCGACACCACCATGATGACGGATGCCGGCATCCAGTCAACTATATCCTGGTCCTCGTTCAACACCACAGGCATTAAGAGAATTAAGAAAAAAATGGACATGATGATCCGCACCAGAATTACGACAGTGGCTTTAGCCACGGGAACGCCGGCTTTTCTCATGAACATGATCTGAGCGATGGATCCGCCGCTGGCACCCGGAGTCACTAGAGCCAGGAAATAATTGCTCAGCACCACATTAACAACCTGTTTTGCGGAAAGTTTTTCATTTGTCACATCAGCCAGTGTTATAAGTCTCAGTCCGTCAAAAATCAGCCCTACCATCAGACATCCCAGTGCAAGGAGGATGCACCATGGATTGAACATGGACAGGTAAGTAATGGCTCTGATATCAAAGGTAAAATAAATTACCGCAACCGATACCAGGAAGACAAAGCAGAAGACCAACAAAAGGCGCATGAATACTTTGTCATTTACCAAATAAACCACCAAAATCTGTTAGAGCAACATTCTGCTGCTTCAGTAAATTTTTATTTTCAGCTGAAAGAAATGCTTCCAGTTCATCTTCCCAGTGATAATCCCAGCGGAACTTAGCGGCAAGTTCAGCAGTTTTAAGTCCCGGGTGAGTCATAATTTCGCTTGTCCCTTCGGGCAATGCAAGGATAATGTTTTTAACGAACAGCTCATTTAAGTTGCCGCCTGCCAGCATGCCAAAAAAAATGGTCCGGGTAAAGTATCCCTGTATCCCGCACACTTTTCGCCGCCCTGGCAGCGAAAAACGACAAGCCTCCCCTTGCGAAAAAGCGCCCTTTCGCATTAAAGCCGCCGCAGAAAAGATAATCCTCCCTGGGAATCCTGACTGCCCCTATTTTATATTCAAGGCACAGCCCTAAGACAATCTCAAGAATATCAGGAAACACATGCAGGTGCTGGTGGCTGTCCAGGTGCGTTATTCTGAGGCCAGATGCAAGGGCCCTTTCTATTTGCGCACGGAGTTCCGCCTCAAACTCATCACTTTTTATTTTACCACTATAGAAGCGCCTGGCAAATACCATGTAGTCGGGAAGGAAAAGTCCTGCGCCGTCCAGCAGGCTTTTTATCCTGCTTTTCGGCAATACAGTGGCAATTGAGCCGATTAAAGTAAGATGTATGCCCATGCCGAGCCCAGGATTTTCCATGGCCGTGACCACTGCATCTTGATATGCAGGCGCACTCCACATAAGTGAAGCGCTCGTGATGAAACCCTCCTGGAACCCCTTGCTTATTCCTTTATTTATTTGTTCATGAAGCCCGAAATCATCAGCATTTACGATTAGCTGCTTCATCCATCTCCCCTAGATTCTCTTGTAATTTGCAAAATGCAGCTTGACGAAGTTTTTAAGGGCATCCTTCCCAAGCCTTCCAGCAATCTCCCTTGCGCATTCCGTTGCCGCATCGCCGCCGCCTTTGGGTATTTCAGCCACCCCCGCCATAACGGCAAGCTTTGCCATGATTCGGAGGAATTTCGCCCTTGCAAGAACTGATGCGGATGCCACGGCCATATCGCATTCGGCACCCGGCATCTGCTTAAATTCCATGTCAGGAAATCCTCCCTTTAGGGAATCAATAACACGGGTGGACGCTGTGAACTGATCAATCAGCGCACCACTGCACATCAGGCGTTTTTCCAGTATATTGGTAAGCGCTGCCACATGGCCATAGCCGAGCAGGTTATTTAAGTTCTCCCCCACGGCCGTAAGCTCCCGATAGCGGATATTATAGGCCGCTGGCGGGATGTCTAAAACGCAGCTGTCGATGACTTTTTCCAAAATTAACGGCTCGAGCTCGAGTACTTTTTTGTCCGTAAGTTTCTTACAGTCCTTGACGCCTAAAGCTGCCAGCTCTTCCGCTGCTGCTTCATCTACTATTACAGCAGCTACTACAAGGGGTCCAAAAAAATCGCCTTTTCCCGATTCATCGCTGCCAGCCCACATGCCCTTAAAGCGTTTGTCGGCAGGGGTTTCGTTTTCGACTGAAGCCATAAGATCCCTTTTTAAGGCATCTGACGTTCCTCCCCAGACGAAGCTAAAACCTTTTTTTCCTTCGTACACTGTAAGAATAGTTTTTTCAGCGCTGCGGACCACGGTAAACTGATGGCCGTAGTTCACGTCCCTTTCTTCCTTCACGGGAGCCACGCTTTCAAGTTTTGTGCGAATTTCATTAAGAATCCTGTCCATGTGAAATCTCCTCGGCCGCAAGTATTGCTGCTTTATAAACATCCTTTATAGATCCGCCCGCAGCCGCTTTCCTGCAGCTTTCATATTCGGGGGCCATATTTACCACTTCCCCATTCAGGATCCCGTATTTTACAGTCACGGTTCCCTGCGGAATTTTCACGTCAAGAAACTTCCGCTCAAGCATGCGGCGTTTTACCGCATTATAGCGCACACCAAGAGTGGTTGTTTCCGTGAAAACTACATTCAGCAGGCTCTTGATGTTTTCCTTTTTTGCCAGGAACTTAAGCTTATAGGCAGGACGCCCTTTCTTCATCATGATTGGCTCCGCCCACGCATCAAGGGCCCCTTCCATGAGCAGTTTTTCTATGGCATAGGCGAAAATCTCGCCGCTCATATCATCTATGTTGCATGCTGCCTCTATGAGCTCCCCTTCAGTTTCATTTATTTCGCCAATATACATGCGCAGCACGTTTGCCGCCTCCAGATCCCATGTGCCCGCGCCGTATGCGATTTTACAGCCAGTGAAACTTTCAGGCAACTCTTCTGAAATTTCAGCAAGAACACATACCAGTGCCGCACCCGTAGGCGTGGCAAGTTCCCTTTCTATGTTGCCCTGCTGCCAGGGAATACCGAGCAGCAGTTCGGCCGTTGCAGGTGCAGGTACCGGCATAAGCCCGTGGGCACACTTAACGAATCCCCTGCCCGTAGTTATTTTCCCGGAATATATTCTTTCTATGCCGAGATATTCAAGGCCGAGGAGGGTACCAACGACATCAATAATGGTATCTACTGCCCCCACTTCATGGAAATGCACTTCACTGACCGGCTTACCATGAACCTTGCTTTCCGCTTCCGCGATGGCGCCAAAAACCTTACCCGCTTTTTCTTTTACCGCATTTGAAAGCCCGGAACTGCCTATGATTTCCATAATATCATGGAGATTCCTGTGGCAGTGGTGATGCTCATGCTGATGAGTATGTGCATGTCCATGATGATCATGGTCATGGTGTTCCTCAGTCAGTTTTACATTAAAATAGCGGGCGGTAATCCCCTGTTTGATTACCTTTTCATTTATAAGGGTGTAGTCCCCGATATTGAGCTTTTCCAGTTCCTCTTCCAGGACATAAAAAGGAAACCCTGCATCCAGCAGAGCCCCGAGAAACATATTGCCGCTGATTCCTGAAAATGGATCCAGATAAACTGCTTTCATAATTTCACCTCATATGGTTGATAATGCTGGCCATCCTTCCGGCACCGAAACCGTTATCGATATTCATGACCGCCACCCCGCTGCAGCTGTTGAGCATGCCAAGAAGTGCCGAAAGCCCTTGGAAGTTCGCCCCGTATCCCACGCTTGTGGGAACAGCGATAACGGGCCTGTCTACCTGTCCTGCGATGACGCTCGCAAGAGCACCTTCCATTCCCGCAACCACTATAAGCACGTTGGCAGACCTTATGGCATCCATCCTGTCAAGGAGTCTGTGGATTCCCGCAACGCCCACATCGTATATGGTATTCACTTTGTTCCCCATTATTGAAGCCGTTACCGAAGCTTCCTCGGCAACGGGGATATCACTGGTTCCTGCCGTTACTATGGTAATGACCCTCTTTTCATCTTTGGGAAGGGGATTTCTTTCAAGGGCAACGATGCGTGCCGATTCGTAGTATTTCACGCCAGGGAGTTTTCCCCTTATTGCCTCAAAGGTTGCCGTGTCCGCCCGCGTAGCGATTACGTTGGCGCTCCTTTTGCTTAAGGCAAGCATTATTTCCGCGTTCTGCACCGGCGTTTTACCCTCGCAATAGATGGCTTCTGCAAAACCCTGTCTTTTCTCCCTGTCGAAATCCGGCTTCGCAAAGCCTAGGTCCCCGTGAATTTCCATTATGCGTTCAAGGAGTTCAGCGGTGCTGAGCTCCTCTTTTTTATATGCAGTTAAAAGTTCCAGGAATTTTTCGTCCAAGGTAATCTCCCTTATTCTTTATCTGTATCGTCAGGATTGCCTGCATCAGGTTTGCCTTCAGTATTTTCTTCGGTTGTAGCAGAAGTTTCCATGGTTTCAGCTTCCGCTTCCTTTTCGGCTTTCTCCATGGCGAGCCTTGCGGCACGTCTTGCAGCCCTTGCGGCTTCTTTTCTTCCCTTGCGTCTTTCCATATAGCCCTCAATCTGTTCATAAAGGATCGGGATCACGACTAATGTCAGCATGGTTGACGTGGTAAGTCCGCCTATTAGCACGACGCCCATTGACTGGCGCAGTTCCGCACCGGAGCCTATGGCAAGTGCTATCGGCATCATGCCGAGGATTGTCGAGAAGGTTGTCATGAAGATAGGACGCAGACGCAGGGAGCACGCATCAAGGAGTGCCTGCCGCATCGGTACGCCAGCCTCCCTTTCCTGGTTGGTAAAGTCAACGAGCAGGATGGCGTTTTTCGTTACGAGTCCCAGCAGCATGATAAAACCGATAAGGCTCATTATGTTAGCCGTATTGTTAGTTATGAGAAGGCCAATGATCGCACCGGCCAGCGCAAAGGGCAGGGCCGCCATTATAACAAGCGGCTGCGTAAAGCTTTCAAACTGGGCCGCAAGTACCATGTACACGATGACGATTGCAAATATTACGGCCTTTTCAATTTCATTGAAGGACCTTGCCATATCCCTTGCTATACCGACCATATGGTAGGTGTAGCCGGGTTCCATATGCATCTCGGGAATGAGTTTTTCAACCGATATTTTCTGCAGGTTGCCTGCGGATGTGCCGACTGCATTGGCATAGACGACAATCTGGCGCTGTTTTCCTTCCCTTTCAATACGTGTAGGTCCTGAACTAAGGTAAACGTCCGCGATATCGCCCAGCCTTATGAACTGGCCGTCCTCTGAGGAAACCCTGAGGTTCGCCACGTCGTTTATGTTGACGCGGTCGGATTTCGGCATCTGGATTATGATATCGTAGTCATTATTGCCTATGGTATAGGTATTGATCGTTTCCTTGCCCATAAAGGCCATTTCAACGACGAGGCCGACAGAATATGAGTCAAGGCCTACTAGGCTTGCCTTTGCCTGGTCAATTTTTATTATAATTTCCGGCTCGTCATCGGAGTCGGTAATATCAACGTCCGTTGCACCGGGAACCTCGCTCAGTCTGCTTGAGAGTTCCATGGCATAGTTTTTCAGTAGCTTCATGTCGTTCCCGCGCAGCCCTATCTGTACGGGGCGGCTCTCGCTGCGGCCCGTGGACTGGCTGGGAAGCACGGTCACCTTAAGACTCTCTACATGGCGGAACTTCATACGCAGTTCGTCCAGTATCTCCTGCATGGAGCGTTTTCTCTTAGTGGACCTCGTCAGACGCACATTTATTTCGCCCTGGTTTGCCGGGTTACGGTTATTGCCGACCAGTAAAGACGCAATCTCGACTTCAGGGTAGGTATTGATTTCCTCCTGCATGGGTCTTGCAAGTTCTATGGTCTTCTCAAGACTTGTACCGTATGGTGCCTTAAAATTGACGGTGAATTCCCCCGAATCGTATGTCGGCTGGAATTCGGTGCCCACAAATTGGAACAGGCCCACATTTATAAGCAGAGTCAGGCATGCCCATATTAGAATCTTCTTCTGATTATTCATGGCATAATCCATAAATTCGTTATATGTGGTACGTATTGAATCAAATCCGTCGTTGAACCATTTCAGGAACCTGTCCAGATATTTGTTCCTGGGTTTCTGCTCGTCATCCTGATCGGTGAGGAAATATGCCGCAACCATAGGCGTCAAGGTATAGGCCGTCATTGTTGAGAATGCGATGGCCATGGCTACCGTCAGGCCAAACTGTTTGAAGAACTGTCCTATTACTTCGCCCATATTGCCGATAGGCACGAAAACCGCCATCAGGGTAAGGGATGTGGCAAGTATTGCAAGGGCCAGTTCGATCGTTGCATCGTTGGCCGCCTCCTGTGGCGTCTTCCCCATTTCTATGTGTCGGAAAATATTTTCTATAAGCACGATGGCATCATCTATCAGTATGCCGACCGCAAGGCTCAGTGCCATGAGTGACATGTTATTTAAGCTGAAGTCCATGACCTTCATCATAAAGAAGGTGGAAATGATGGACGTCGGTATACAGAGACTTCCTACAATCGTTGCCATGAAGTTGCAGAGGAAGAGATATGTAATAAGCATGGCCAGGAAGCCGCCGAAAATGATAGCATTCCAGACGTCCGCAATATTGTCGCGGATATAGGTTGACTGATCGCGGACGATTTCAACCTTAATATCTTCCGGGATCAGTGTTTTTTGCAATTCTGCCAGCTTTTCATATACATTATCGATAACGTTTACGGTATTGGTCTTGGACTGTTTGCGGACAAGAACGACAACGCAGGGCACGCCGTTGGAATTGGCAAATGTATCTTCATCTTCCCAGTCGTCCTCGACATCCACTACATCCCTGATATAAACTGTCTTACCATCGTAGTTGGCAATGGCAATATTCTTTATATCATCCACGTAGTTGTATTTACCGATGGTACGGACGGTAATATCCATGTCCTTGCTCTTGGCCTTGCCGCCCGGGGTATTGTAGTTTTCCTGATTTATCTTATTAAAAATTGACTGGAAGGAAATATTATATTCTGCCAGTTTCTCAGGACGCACCGTAAGTTTTACGGCACGGTTACTGGCACCTACCGGCGTTACTTCCGCAACGCCTTCCACCATCTGCAGCTCATCGCTTATACTGTCTTCAATTATGCGGCGGATTTCTCCGCGGGAGCGGGCATTGGATGAAAATGTCATGCCGACTATCGCACGGGAACTTAAATCGACGGTCTGCACGGTAGGCTCATCAATATCATCCGGCAGACGACTCCTGACAGTGGAAACTTTTTCACGTACTTCGGTGGATTTGATGTTAGGATCCACGCCGAAATCGAATTCCAGCACCGTCTCGCTGTAGCCTTCAAGGACTACGGAAGACAGTGTTTTTATGCCGGATACCTGGCTGACAGCGTTCTCTATTGGTTTTGTGATTAGCGTCTCCATTTCACCTGGGGATGCGCCTTCATAGGTAATACGCACGCTGACAAGAGGCAGATCCACGTCCGGGTACAGGTCAACGCCCAGTTCAGGATAACAGCGGATACCGAATACAACCAGCATGAAAACGAACATGGTTGTAAAAACGGGCCGTTTTATGAATGTCGTTATCATTTAATGCTACCTATTTTATCTTTTTCTTGCACGATCTTAGTGCCTTCACGCAATTTATTCTGGCCGCTGGTTACAATCTGGTCATTCTCCGAAAGCCCGTTCAGGATTTGAACGGCATTTTCATCGAAATAGCCGGTTGTAAGCACGCGGCGTGTTACTACGCCTTCGTCGTTAACTACATAAACTGTCTGCTGGTCATCACGCATTACTATGGCATAAGGCGGTATGGTAAGCACGTTTTCTATGGGGTTGCCGGTCATGTAAACAGTGGCGAAAACGCCGGCCCTGAGGCCTTCCGTATTATTAACGCTTACCTCTGTCGCAAAGGTATGCCCCGGAATATCGGCTACGGGTGAAATACGCGTAACATGGCCTATGATTTCACGTCCCGTAAATGCAGGCAGTACGACCTTTGCCTCGTTGCCCACGGAAATACCCGCAATCTGGCCTTCAGGCACGTTGATAACGGTCTTTAACATGCTGATATCGGCAATAGCAAACAGGGAGGTACCATATTTTGCATAGTAACCCTCCTGGTAGTAACGTTTATAAATAATCCCATCCGCAGGGGCCTCTACGGCCGTTGCCGCTGATTTGGATTCCATGCCCTGCAGGTTGCCGCGGGCAGCTTCAAGCTTGGCAATGGCGTTATCGCGGGCAAAGCGGTAATCATCGACAGTCTGCTCTGATACTGCCCCCCTATCGTAAAGTTCCTGATAGCGGACCAGATCAGACTGTGCCTTGCGCAGGTTAGTTTCCGCATCCATGAAAGAACCCTGTGCATTTAAGAGATCCGCCGAAGTATCTTCCTGTTCGAGCAGCGCAAGGACCTGTCCTTTGGTAACAGTATCCCCTTCACGTACGAATACTTTTTCAAGGCGTCCGTCAACCTTGGAACCGACTTCCGCCTGCCATTCAGGATCCAAAATTCCTGAAAATTCCATTTTGGGGATAATGGTCCTTCTTGAAGGATAGCCAACGGATACGGAGACATCGCTGCCGGCAGCAATACGCTCGGCACGCGCGTTTTCCCTTATTACATTCGTAACGATACGGAAAACGACAATAACCGCCAGTACCGCCAGCACGACTATTGCCGTACGCTTTCTGCGTTTTGCCGCTTCCAGATTTTTTGTATCTATATTTTTTACATTGTTATTATCCAATCTTTTCACCTCGTCTGCAGATTTTATGACTTTACATTTTCAGTGGCAATCTGAAATAGGCATGCCAATAGATACCCTAATTTTACTCTTTTTCACCTGTATTTACAAGTGGGCAGGATTTAACTTTCTAAAGCAGCGTAAATTCGCATTTTTACTTGCTTCCAGCTGTTTTTGATTTTGCGGTTTTTCCTGCGGGCGGCCGTGAAATCCGCTAAAACAATCCGTCGCAGTCAAAAGTTTACACCTTAGTCAGACTTTCTGCCGTAAAAACAGCAAACCCGCGGAATTTCCCGCGGGTTTCATAAAAATTTCAATTTTTACCAGTTTAAATCCTCTTCTTCAACGCATCCGCACCCTGTAGCCGCATCAAGCATGAGGCGCTGCTCCAGCTGTGCCACGAGTTTCTTCGTGAATTTTACGGTATCAGGATTTACGGAAATGCTGTCAATACCGCTCTTAATGAGGAACTCGCAGAACTCCGGATATACGCTCGGTGCCTGCCCGCAGATGGAAACTGTCTTGCCGCCTTTATGGGCCACTTCAATAAGATGCCTCACGGCGCGTTTTACGGCAAGGTTCCGCTCATCGTAGATATGGGACACGGTATCGTTATCGCGGTCGCAGCCTAATACCAGCATGGTCAGGTCATTTGAGCCTATGGAATAACCGTCAACATACTTATTGAACTGATCGGCCAGGATTATATTGGATGGGATTTCCGCCATTAGCCATACCTTAAAATCCTTGCCCCTTGACAGGCCGCATTCGGCCATAATTGCAGTTACCTTTTCGGCTTCCTCCACGTTCCTGCAGAAAGGAATCATGACGTTAAGGTTCTTAAGGCCGTATTCCTCACGCACCTTGCGCACGGCCATGCACTCCAGTTTAAATCCCTCAATGTATTTGTGGTCGTAGTAACGGGACGCACCGCGCCACCCGAGAAGTGCCGAGGGTTCATATGGTTCGAACTCATCCCCGCCTTTCAGGTCACGGTATTCGCTGGATTTGAAATCGCTGAACCTTAGTGTCACGGGCCTCGGGTTCATGGCCTGGCATACTTTCCATATGCCTTCAGCAAGCTGGTCCACTACCCTCTCCGGGTGCCCGATCTTTATCAGATAGAGGGGATGTTCGTGGATATAGGTAGTCCAGATGAACTCCTCACGCATAAGCCCTATGCCGTCGCAGGGAAGCTTGGAACATTTATCCGCAAGATCCGGATCCCCGAGGTTCATATAAACCTTTGTGCCGGTCGGCGGGAAATATTCGGCCGCAGCCACAACCTGCTGTACTTGAGCTTCTTCCTTCTTCTGATCTTCCAGGATGCCTTCATAAACAATGCCGTTTGTGGCATCAACTGTTACATCCATGCCGTCAGTAATACTGGCCGTTGCGGCATCTCCGCAGCTCTTGGTACCGACGATGCAGGGAATTCCGAGCTCGCGGCTTACAATGGATGCGTGGCAAGTCATGCCGCCGCTGTCCGTCACGATGGCTTTGGCCTTCTTCATGGCGGGAACCCAGTCGGGAGTCGTCATTTCCGTTACGAGGATTTCCCCTTCCTTGAATTCATCAATATGTGAAGGATCCAAAATTACATGCACACTGCCCGATGCACTGCCAGGGCTTGCGGGAAGGCCCTTGGCCACGACTTTCCTGTTTTCATCCTTTTTACCGAAAGCAGTATTCTTATCTTCGGCCTTCTTTCCCTTGTTGCGGCGGCTCCAGACGGTTTCCGGACGGGCCTGCAGCAGCCATACCTTATTGGTGCGCTCGTCAATGCCCCACTCCATGTCCATGTAGCGGCCATAGTGTTTTTCTATTTTCATGGCATAGTCCGCCAGTTCCAGGATCTGTTCATCGCTGATCTTCTGCTCGGTGCGCTCTTTTTTCGGCACCTTCTGTTCCTCACAGTCGCCGCCTTTCTTGCGCACGAGCTTGATATCCTGGTCGTTGACATTCTTTTCGATAATCGTCTTGTCCGCTTTCCTTACCGTATAGTTATCCGGGGTTACGGTACCCTGGACCACGTATTCGCCAAGTCCCCAGGCAGCCTCTATTAAAATGTTCTTATCATCACCTGATGCGACATTAACGGTAAACATTACGCCTGCAGCCTTGGAGAATACCATCATCTGGATGGCGGCGGAAAGCGCAACCTCCATATGGTCAAAGCCATGTTTCTCGCGGTAATAGACCGCACGGTCGGTAAAACAGGAAGCATAGCATTCCTTCACTTTTGCGATAATGGTATCGGCACTGCGGACGTTAAGATAGGTATCCTGCTGGCCCGCGAAACTAGCATCGGGAAGATCTTCCGCCGTGGCGCTGGAACGTACAGCTACATAAGGATCTTTTTCCTCCATCTTCTTGCCAAGTTCCTCGTAGGCCTTGCGGATGGCATCCGCAAGATCCTTCGGCATCTCGGCTTCCATGATGATCTTTCTGATTTCGGCGCTCACGGTACGCAGCTGCCTGCTATCCTCCACATCGGTAAGGCCCTTCAGAAGTTCCGCTATTTTTGCATTCAGGCCGCTTTTTTCCGCAAAATATCTGTAGGCACAAGCCGTGGTCGCAAAACCATAGGGCACCGGCACATCTGTCTTTGCCGTCATTTCACCAAGCGAAGAGGACTTGCCGCCTACTATTCCCACGTCTTCTCTTTCCAGCTGTTCAAACCACAGAAGGAACTGCTCTGCTTTTTTCATGTTTACTGTTCTCCTTTTTATATTATGCTTTTATGGACATTTATTCCCTATATAATGTATACTATATCATATTCTGATTATATATTCAAGGCGGGAAATGGAAAATAAATTAAAAAATCGCCTTATCCACCATGGCTGCTCAGCGGAAAAATTTCCTTATTTTTTAATATGTGGTAAAATGGATATGTACGGGAGGTCATTTTCATGGAACAGTTTTTATTTGACGACGGCCACGGCGATTACACCCGCAGCTACGAGCGGCCGGACGATGATTTTGATTACGCCGACTACTCCACCGACCACATGGACAACAATTACTGCAGCGGCGAAAGGAAACGGCGCAGTACGCAAAAGGAAATCATTGACGATATCCTGAAGCGCTGGGACTGATTGGCTTATATGTAAAAAAAGGCACCTGGTTTAACCCGGTGCCTTTTTGCATTCCTGCTTATTTCACTTCCGTTTCGACCCTTGCAAGGATAAAACAGAGATCTGAAAGCCTGTTAAGGCAGATAAGTACCTGGGGGTTTACCGGCTCCTTCTCATTAAGCCTCAGGAGGCACCGTTCAGCCCGGCGCGTGGTAGTGCGGGCGATATCAAGGGCAGCGGCGCCCTGCGCATCGCCAGAAATGAGGAAATGCTTCAATGGCTGCAGCATCCCGTCAAATCTGTCAATGGTCTCTTCAAAGAGTTTTACGTGCTCTTCCTTTATATAAGGTTCCGGAAGGTTAAGGCTTGCCACATCTGCCATGAGCGACATGAGGAGCTGCTGCACCTTGAAAATGGTTTCCCTGACATCCTTCCGCTTAACGGTTGCCCTTGCAAGGCCCAGTGCGGATGTAATTTCATCAATGGTGCCGTAGGCTTCAACGCGCAGGCTCTGTTTCGGGACACGTTCGCCGGTATAAAGGCCCGTGGTCCCTTTATCGCCTGTCCTGGTATAGACGGCTGCTTTCGTCATCTTAAACCCTCCTTAATATCAGTATATCTCTTCAGGGGTAAAGAAGTTCTTTATTTCCCTCGCCGCAGATTCTTCACCGTCACTTCCGTGGACGATGTTTTCGCCGATGCTTAATGCATAGTCGCCGCGGATGGAACCGGGAACAGAATCCAGCGGGTTAGTCGCACCCATAAGCCTGCGCACGGCTTTAATGGCATTTTCGCCCTCTATGATCATGGCGGCCACCGGGCCTGACGTGATAAAATCTACCAGTTCGTCGAAAAACGGTTTTCCATCATGCTCTGCGTAATGGAATTTTGCCTGTTTTTTAGTAATTTTGACCAGCTTCAAGGCGGCAACCCTGAGTCCCCTGCGCTCAAAGCGAGCTATGATTTCGCCAATGAGGTTCTTCCTTACCCCGTCTGGTTTTACTAGTACCAGCGTCTGCTGCATAACTATCTCTCCTTAAAAAATATATGCCAAACCGTCCTCCGGTTTCAGCCCTATTATGTCCCGAGCAGTTTCTTATACTGTCTCATGTTAAGTTTCCTTACCATTGCGGTAATGAGTTTCACTGCCACTTCGTAATCATCGAGGTGGATTACCGACTGGTGGCTGTGGATGTAGCGTGTCGGGATACTGAAGGTAAGGGTGAGCACGCCTTCCCCGGCAAGATGGATTCTTCCGCCGTCGGTCGCGCCTCCCTCCGAAATGCTTATCTGCACCGGGATGCCGAGATCTTCCGCAATCTTGAATGCGAAATCCCTGAGCGCGGTGGTGGGGATCATGCCGGCATCATATATTGTCACGGCAACCCATTTGCCTATTTTTGCCGGGGCCACGTCATCAGCAACCCCGGGCGTGCCTCCCGCAACGCAGGTGTCAATGACAAGGGCAATATCGGGTTTAAGCATGTTGGCGCTGGTCTATGCGCCGCACAGGCCCACTTCCTCCTGGACCGTGGCAACGCCGCAGACGGTATTAGGTCCCGGATTTTTCGCCAGGTTTTCCATAACATCCGCCATGACGGCACAGCCATGCGGTTATCCCAGGCCTTGCCGATGAGGGTATTCCCATCGTCCATGACGGCCATTTCAACGCAGGGAGTTGCGGGACAGCCTTCAAAGACGCCAAGTTCCCTTGCCGCTTTTGCGCTTTCGGCCACGATATCAATATACATATCCTTTTTCTGGACCACTTTCTTACGTTCTTCAGGACTTAAAACATGGGGAGTTTTGCTGCCTATTACGCCCACAAGATCGCCATTTGATCCATGGACGGTGACGCGCTGGCTCAGCATTACCTGTTCCCACCAGCCGCCGAGGCAGGTGAATTTCAAAAAGCCTTCCTTGGTAAAGTGCTTCACGAGGAAGCCTATTTCATCCATATGGATTGCAAGCATAATGCAAGGCGCAGCCGGCCCCTTTTTTGTGGAGACCACACTGCCCAGCCTGTCGTAGCTCACATCGCAGAGACCAGTGAGCCTCTTTACCGTAAGCGCCTTCATGCGCCCTTCAAATCCTGAAACACCGCAGGTTTCGGAAAATTCCTTCAGCCACTGCAGATTCTTTTTCATCTAAGTTCTCCATTCTCACGCATTACCTCAGCCTGTTCCCGGAGCAGTTTTACGCGCTCTTCCGTGCTGGGATGCGTGCTGAACATTTTCTGCATGTTCTTGGCGGAAAAGGGATTCACGATAAACATATGCGCTGTGGTCGGGGTGGCATTCTGCATGAGCTCCCTCTTGGAATACTGGTCGAGCTTCAACAGCGCATCAGCCAGTGCATCTGGATTGCCGCAGAGCGCCCCGCCTGACCTGTCCGCCTCATATTCCCTGGACCTTGAAACCGCCATTTGGATTACCATGGCAGCCATGGGCGCCAGAAGCAGTATTAGGAGCGAGCCGATGGAATTCCTGTTATTGCGCCCGCCGCTGAAAAAGAAACCGAACTGGGCAATATACGTTATTGCGCCGGCCATGGATGCTGCAACCGTGCTGATTAAGGTATCGCGGTGCAGGATGTGGCTCAGCTCATGGCCGATGACGCCTTCTATTTCATCTTTATTTAAGATATCCACGAGCCCGCTGTGTACCGCAACGGCTGCATGCTCCGGATTTCTCCCCGTGGCAAAGGCATTCGGCACATTGCTCGGCACGATGTAGACCCTTGGCGTCTGTATGTTGGCCTTTTTCGCAAGCCCATCGACTATCCTGTAGAGCCCGGGCGCGCTGTTCATATCCACCTTGCGGGCCTTATACTGGGCAAGGACCAGCCTGTCACTGTTCCAATAGGTATAAAAATTCATAGCAAGCGAAATTATGAGCATCATGAACATGCCCTGCTGGCCGCCGAAATAATTGCCAAGCAGCATGAAAAGCGCCATCATTGCCGCCATAAGCATTGCTGTCTTCATCTTTTTTATTCCTCCCTTTCAAAATACCATTGCAAAAATTATAACAGGACTGTGATTATTTTTAAATTTGTCCCTTTACGGCCAGGAGCATGTTCTCACTGTTTTCCCTGACCTTTTTCTTTAAGATTGGGTTAAGGAGCCCCGCAATCATGGAAATGCCGAACTCAAAATCAACGGAAAGGCTCACTTCGCAGCAGCCATCCTCTTCCTTTATGTTCCAGGCGCCTTCCATCTTTTTAAGGTCGCCATCCGTCTGGCGGTAGGTTATTTTAAGGTCAGCGGGATAAAAGTCATCCCTTTCCGTCCAGACTATTTTCCTGCCATCAATATTTGACACCCAGTGGGATATGGTATACCCGTCTCCCCGCTCCAGGATATCAACGCTGACCAGGTCCTTCATGAAAAGCGGATAGCCGGCCATGTTGCTGATAATTTCATAAATTTTCCTGCCTTCGCCCTTAATTACGGTTTTAGTTTCCACATATGGCATGGCAACACCTCATAAATCGTCAATGGCAGCTGCCGTCAGCTTTACTGCCTCATGGAATATCTGAAGCACCTTATCCACCACGTTCTTCGGCATGATAAGCGGCGGTTCGAACCTCAGCACCTTAGGATTGTTCAGCGTATAGGCGATAATTACCCCCCTGTCGATCATAAGGCTCATGAGCATGCCGCCTGCGCCTTCCTTGGTAAGTTCGACGCCGAGCATCATGCCGCGCCCACGCACTTCCTTTATGACATTCGGAAAATCAGCCCCGATCTTTTTCAGGCCTTCCTTGAAATGGGCGCCTGTATCTGCCGCCCGTTTCAGGATTTTCCTTTCCTTTATGAATTTTATGGTCGCAAGTCCTGCGGCACAGGCCATTTCCCCTCCGCCGAAAGTGGTCGTATGGAGGAAAGGCGCTTCAATAAGCTCCTGCCAAGTTTTTTCGCTGCCGATAATGGCACCAAGCGGCATTACTCCGCCGCCAAGCGCCTTTGCGCAGGCCATCATGTCAGGCTCAACACAGTCATGGTTAACGCCGAACCAGTCGCCGGTCCTGCCGATTCCCGTCTGCACCTCGTCCGCGATAAAGAGCGCGCCCCTGTTGGCGCAGATCCTCTTGACCATCGCAATGTAACCCGAGGAAGGAACGATTATGCCGCCCTCGCCCTGGATGGGTTCCAGGATTACCGCCGCCGTATCTTCATCGACGGCCTTTTCCATGGCCTTTATGTCGTTAAAGGGTACATGGGTGAATCCATTAACAAGCGGCTCAAAGGGCGTTTTATAAAGGTCGCGCCCCGTCGCGGAAAGGGATCCCATGGTTTTGCCGTGGAAGGCGTTATCCGCCGCCACGAATTTCTTCCTGCCCGTTGAAAGGCGGGCAATCTTAAGGCATCCCTCAACGGCTTCCGTGCCGCTGTTGACAAAGAAACTATACCTCAGGTCTCCCGGGGTAATTTCAAAAAGCGCTTCCGCAAGATCCGCCATGGGCCTGTTAAAAAGCACCTTACCGCTCATGGGCATGGCGTGGAGTTCCCTTTCGACGGCCGCAACTATCGCGGGGTTCCTGTGTCCTAAGGCAAACATGCCGTATCCCCCGAGGCAGTCGATGAAGGCCTTGCCCTCACTGTCCTTTACCGTCCAGCCCTCGGCCTCAGCCTCGACGCTGCCAAGTCCCATGAAACGGAACAGTTTCGCCTGGGCCGGGTTGATGTATTTTTCATATTTTCCTATGGTTTCTTCAACAAACATGGCTGCACCCTTTTTCCTTTAATTTTTCCTTGATTTATTTAATAGAGAAGTTCCGTCACGTAAACGAATTTCACGCCTGTGGCGCAAAACTCATCCGCATACGTCTGCCAGATCTTTACCGTGTTAGGCCTTGCGTGGCAGATGGCAATGGCAGTGCCGTTTTTCTGCGCCAGGTTTATGGCTGTGAGGATCTGGGTCCTTATTGACGATACCTCCGTGCTGTTATCCAGGAAAAGGTCATTCCTTGCCGTCTTGACCCCGAGTTTCTGGGCAACGGACACGCCGAGGGAATTGGACGATGTCCTGCTGTCAAGGAAGAACATCCCGTCACGCTTGAGTTCCTGGAGTACTGCCTTTATGGCTTCTTCATTCGACGTTACCTTGGATCCCTGGTGGTTATTCACCCCGCGGATTCCTGGCAGGCTGTTTACGGCCTTCCTAGTAAGTTCCGTGATCTTCCCCTTATCCATACCCGCAAGGATGGTATTTTCGCCTTCTGACATGGCGCTCATGTTCATGGGTTCCATTGGCAGGTGCAGCATGGCAACGTTGCCGGTGCTCTTTACGATATCAAGGCAGGCGCTGCTGTATTTCCTGAAGGGAAGGATGGCGTAACTGAAGTGGAATCCGAGGGACGTAAGGCTGCTTACGGATGCCGTATCGTAACCGCAGTCGTCTATGATTATGGCAAGCCTGCCGCCGGATTCCTTTGCCGCAGGCGGTACCTTCGCCTCTTTCTTGGCGTCCTTTTTGTCCCTGGCACCCTTTTTCTGGTCCTTCTGGTCTTTTTTCGTATCCTTAACCTGGTCTTTCCCCTTATCCTTATCCTGTTCCTTCTTTACGTCAACGCCCGCGGCCTTAGCCTGTTCCTTCGTTTCCTTTACTAGGGCCTCGACGCATTTTCCCTTATCCTCCGCCTTCATTTCGGAATCAATATCATTATCCGGCTCCTTGATGTTCGTATTATGGAAGAAATAGATGGTATCCGTTGTAAAGCTCCGTTTTCCCTTGCCGGCCTTCATGAAAATACCCGTTTCGACCATGAATGAATTCCAGTTCTTGTATTCGCTGTCTTCCGCGGCAATGATGGCAAGCCCCGCGGCTTTTGCCTGTTCCGCCACCCAGATCCCCGCACCGGCAAGGTCCGTTGATGCCGGGATACCGATGGCCAGCTGCCTGCGGCTTATCTTAACCTTGTTGGCGGAGCCAGTTACTTCGACTTCATCCTCCTCATGCTCTTTTTTAATGAGCTGCCAATTGCTCCTCTTGAGCAGGATGTTATCCAGGACCCGCTGGGCCTCGATGCTTTCATCAATGAGATTTATTTCCTTGACGCCGCCGGCGGGATCCTTATCGAGCACATCCTTTTCGCTGCGTTTCGAAGCGTAGAACATCCCCGCTGCCGCAGCAACGATGATGATGAACATGAATATCATGAAAAGAACGGTATTGCGGGATGTCTTATCCTTCTTTTTTCTCGGCATTCTCAAATCTCCTTCTCCTAAGCCCTCGGATGGGCCCTGTCGTAGATTTCCTTAATCCTCTTATTCGTCAGATGCGTGTAGATTTGCGTAGTCGATATGTCGGCATGTCCCAGGAGTTCCTGTACCACGCGCAGATCCGTGCCGTTTTCCAGGAGGTGTGTTGCAAAGGAATGCCTGAGCATATGTGGAGTCACCGGTCTTTTTATACCGGCGCTTTTGCCGTAATCCCTTATGATTTCAAAAAACCGCTGCCTGGTCATGGGTCCTCCCCAGGAGGAGAGGAAAAGCAGTTCCCAATTTTCATCCTTCAGGAGCCCGGGGCGTATTTTTTCCATATAGCTGGAAAGGTATTTTACCGCCGTACGTCCGATGGGGATGATCCTTTCCTTCGATCCCTTGCCGAAGGCTATGACATACTTCATGTCAAGGTTGACGTTTGCGGTCTTTAGGGCCACAAGCTCTGACACCCGCATGCCCGTCGCATAGAGCACTTCAAGCATGGTCTTGTCCCTGTAGCCTTCAGGGGTACCGAGGTTAGGTTCATTTAAAAGGTCTTCCACTTCCTCCACGCTTAAAACTTTCGGCAGGTGCATTCCCTTTACCCCGGCCTCAATGACTTCTGCGGGATCGTTTTTTATGTATCTTTCCGCCGCAAGGAAACGGTAAAAGGCCTTGATGGCGGCAAGCTTCCGTGCAATGGTTGATGCAGTGCGCCCCCTGTTTTTAAGGGACGTCAGGTAATCTATGAGCTGCTGGCGGCTTACCCCTGCAAGAGCATCTTCCTCACTGAACCAGAGATCCTTCATTAAAACGCGCAGATCCCTCTCATAGGCCCCGCATGTATTTTCCGCAAGCCCCAGTTCCACTGTAAGGTATTCCAGAAAGAGTCCGATGTAATGCATGGCGCCTCCAAAAAAGAAAAGCAACGCCTAAGCGCCGTTTTTCAAATATACCTGATCCTTTTTCTCCGGCTGCATGATGGTGATATTGTCCGCAGGTGAAATGGTGGAAATAGCGTGTTTGTATACCAGCTGCTGTTTGCCCTCGTTTTCCATGATGATGGTAAAATTATCGAAACCCCTGACCAATCCCCTGATCTGGAACCCGTTCATAAGGTAGATTATAACCCCGAGGTTTTCCTTGCGGACATGGTTTAGGAAGCTGTTCTGCAGGTTCCTGGTAGTTTTTGCCGGATTCGTGTTCATTTATTTTCCTCCCGTTTCTGCGTTTTCTCAAGATTATATTTTACATCATTTCCAGTTTTTTCTCAAGTTTTATTATTGCCATTTATCCCGTGCCGCGGCGCAGATTATGGCTGCCGCATCATTGTAATCGGAAGGCGCTTTAAGCTCCAGCCATCTGATGTATGGCATTTTCTTATACCAGGTTACCTGCCTCTTGGCAAAATTGCGCGTGGCCTGTTTCAGTTTGGCCACGGCCTCCGCGTAGGGCATATTATCTTCTATGTACCAGCGCATCTGCCTGTAGCCGATGCTCCGCATGGACTGGCATCGGCCCGTAAATCCTTTTTTAAGGAGATTCCTGACTTCCCTTTCAAGGCCCGCCTCCAGCATGGCATCGACCCTTGCCTCGATTCTACCGTAGAGGACATCCCGTTTCATGGAAAGCCCGAAAACCAGGGCGTCAAACATGGGCTCCTCCGCATCATGCCCCACGTTTTCGCCGGCAAGGGCGCTTTCCATGGCCCGTATTATCCTTCTCGTGTTATTGGGGTGGAGCCTTGCCACGGCTTCCCCGTCAATGGCCGCAAGCTTCCCGTGGAGCGCCACGCTTTCTTCCTTATCCGCGATTTTTTCAAGACTGCTCCGTACTTTATCCCTTGCGCCCACATCGTTAAAGGCATAGTTTTCAAGGAGCGCCTTAATGTAAAGCCCAGTGCCGCCCGCGATTACGGGAAGGCGGCCCCTGGCATTTATTTCCCGGATCAGGACTTCCGCCCTGTTTTTAAAATCAAAGACATTAAACTCGGCATTCGGCGGGAGGATATCGACAAGATGGTGCGGCACCCTTGCCATTTCCTCTTTTGATGGCTTTGCGGTGCCTATATCCATGCCGCGGTAGACCAGCATGGAATCCCCTGATATTATTTCCCCGTTCAGTTTTTCCACAACCATCATGGCAATGCGGCTCTTGCCCGTTGCCGTGGGTCCCAGAATCACAAGTACCCTGTCCTTCATGCGGTCACCTTCTGATTATACCAAATTTCACGCTGCTGTAGCGGCCGCCCGAAATTTCCGTGCAGCCGAGCCTCTGGAGCACCCTTTCCGAACGCTCTTTTATAACGACAAGGGGCGCCGCATTTATCGCAAGCTTAACCGCGGCCCCAGCCATGGGTTCACTGAATGCTATGGGCCTAAGCGGCGCCATGTCCGATGACCCCTTCACCGGGCTGCGGAACATGGGATCAAAAAAGACGGCATCGAAGCTGTCTTTTTCGCAGCCTTTAAGATAGTCTTCAGCCTTAATGTTTATGGGCTTAATCCGCCTTAGAGCGGCCGTAAGATCCCTATCTTCGTCATTATAATTTTTAAGTCCGTATTTTACCACAAAGTAAAGGAGGGGCGATGCCTCAAGTCCCGTGACAGAGCCATTTTCCCCCGCAAGGTATGACGCTATCGCGGCATCGTGCCCAAGTCCCAGGGTGGCATCAAGTATTTTCATGCCTGGCCTTATATTAAGCGCCTCCGCGAAATGGTCCCTTTCGCCCTTTTTGATTCTTTCAAGGCGCAAGACCGCCATGCCGGGATGGTAAGAAAATTCCCCAGCCTCCGTGAAGACACTCGGGCCTTTAGCTGTTGAAACAAGCAGCGCATCAAGGCAATTTTTCCTGCACAGTTCCTTTATGCCGCCCGCACCCCGCTCATGGATAAGGGGGACATTAAGCTCTTCCGCCCACTCCCTTGCGGCCGCTATTTCCCTGCTGCCGGCTTTCCTTGCCGACGTCACGGCAAACATCTAAAAGCCTGTCCTTTTGAACATTTTATAAAGCTGGTCCGAATTTATTTCAATTATGCATGGCCTGCCGTGGGGGCAGGTAAAGGGATGCTCGGTATTAAGGAGTTCTATGATTATCTGGCGCATCTGGCGCATGTTAAGGAGCTGCCCAGCCTTTATAGCCGCCTTGCAGGCCGTCATGTGCAGCACCGCCTGCCTGAGGTCGCTGTGGGTTATTTCCCGGAGTTCCCCGAGCATGGTACATATTTCGCTTATGAAATCCCCCGCATCCTCCTCGCTTACGTCAAGGGGCAGGCTGGAAACCCTGAGCACTTCATCCCCCGCAGCGGCGGCTTCGACGCCAAGGCGCACGAAGCCCTCCCTGTACTCCTCGATGATGGCGATCTCCTGGGGCCGCATGTCGAGGAACACGGGTACCAGAAGCTGCTGGGACGGTATTTCGTTATGTAATTTTACAAGCCTGTCGTAAATGATGCGCTCATGGGCCGCATGCTGATCAATGAGATAAACCGCATCTTCCGACTGGGCGATGATGAAAGTCTTATCCACCTGCCCGATGGGCCAGATGGTATCGACGCCGCTGTCAGTATCCCTTATTTCTATGGTCTCCCTGAAGGGTTCAGTCCCTGCCATTTCCTCCCTGACGGCGGTTATGTCAAAGGCGCTGCTCCCCGCATCCCACATTCCCTGCTGCACGGCGCGGTCGCCGGAGGGGTGAACACATGGGGCCCCGGGATGTTGCTCCATTACGTAGAATGAGGGGGCATCACCCTCACATTCCTTTTTCGCGCCCATGGGGCTTGTCAGGACATCCGTAAGCGCCTTATAGACGGCGCGGTAGACGGCGCTGTCATTACTGAACTTTATTTCGCTCTTCTGTGGATGGACGTTTACGTCGATACTTGCCGTATCCACCCCAATATTAAGCACGGCAAAGGGAAAGCCGCTCTTGGGGATCTGGGACTGGTAGGCGTGGTCGATGGCCTTTGCCAGCATGCGGCTGGTGATCATCCTGCCGTTCACGAAAAGAGTCTGCCACTGGCGCGTGCCCTTAAGTAGCGTGGGCCTGCCGATGACGCCCTTTATTTTTATGCCGTCATTTCCTTCAAAATCGACGTTCAGGAGATTTTCCGCAACGTCCCTGCCGTATATGGCCCTTATGGTTTCAAGGAGATCCCCGCTCCCAGGGGTGCTTAAAACTTCCTTATCGCCATTTATGAGACGGAAATGCGCATCGGGCCTTGAAAGGGAAAGCTTTGTCAGAAGCTCGCTTATATACCTGCCTTCCGTAGCAGGGGTCTTTAAGAATTTCCTCCTTGCTGGCACATTGAAAAAGAGGTTTTCGACGATGACCGTCGTCCCCACGTTGCCGCCCGTTTCCGCGCATTCGGCGTCTTTCCCTCCATCTATGGCAACCGACGTTGCAAAATCGCTTCCTTCAGGACGCGTCAGCAGCCTGAAATTGGAAACGGAAGCGATGCTCGGCAGGGCCTCGCCGCGGAAGCCCAGGGTATGGAGGTCCATAAGATCCACCGCATTACTTATCTTGCTCGTGGCATGGCGCAGCACCGACATTTTCGCATTTTCCTCCGTCATGCCGCTGCCATTATCCGTAACGCGGATGTACTCCGTACCGCCCGCAAAAACGGTCACTTCAATATTATCCGCCCCCGCGTCGAGGGAATTTTCCACAAGTTCCTTCACCACGGAAGCAGGCTTTTCAACCACTTCGCCCGCGGCAATCTGGTTGGCCGTCGTGGCATCAAGGAGTCGCACGTTGTTCTCCATGCTCATTTCCCGCTCTCCTTTCGTGCCTCATCCTGCAGTTTATAAAGTGCATTGATGGCCTCTATGGGCGTCATGCTCATGATATCAAGCTTTAATATTTCATCGGCAAGGCCGCCTGCAAAAAGCGACCCTATGGCATCAGGGGCAGCAGTGCCGCCCGGTGCCGCCTTTTTACCTTCCCCTGCATCATACTCTTCAAGGATGGCATTTGCCCTATCAAGCACCGTTTTCGGAAGCCCAACAAGGCGCGCCACATGGACGCCGTAGCTTTTATCCGTGCCGCCCGGGACTATGCGGCGCAGGAAGACGATGTCCTTCCCCCGCTCCTTTACGGCGACGGAATAGTTCTTAACGCCGGGAAGCTCATTTTCCAAGCTGAGCAGCTGGTGGTAGTGGGTGGCAAAAAGGGTCTTGGCCTTTATTTTCCCGTGGATGTATTCTATGACTGCCTTTGCGATGCTCATGCCGTCATAGGTGCTGGTCCCCCTGCCCACCTCATCTAAAATGACGAGGCTGTCCTTCGTGGCATAGCGGAGGATCTGCGCCACCTCATTCATTTCGACCATGAAGGTGCTCTGCCCCGTTGCCAAGTCGTCGCTTGCCCCGACGCGGGTAAAGATCTTATCCACAGGGCAGATGCTTGCAGAGCGCGCCGGGATGAAGGCGCCCATCTGCGTCATGAGTATGATGATGGCAATCTGCCGCATGTAGGTGGATTTTCCCGCCATGTTCGGGCCCGTGAGCACGATCATGCGCTCATCGGTATTATTTAGTGCCACGTCATTGGGCACGAAGATTTTCTTTTCAAGGAGGCGCTCAACCACCGGGTGGCGCCCGTCGGCGATTTTTATTTCGCCCTTATTATTAAGCCCGGGTCGCACGTAGCCGTATTTATAGGCCGCCTCGGCAAGGCAGGCTGCGACGTCAAGTGTGCCTATGGCTCTTGCCGTCTCCTGGATTTCGCTTATTTTAGCGCAGATCATTTCCCGGAGCTCGCTGAAAAGATAGTATTCCAGCTGTTCTATTTTCTCCCTGGCGCTAAGGATTTTATTTTCAAAATCCTTAAGCTCCGGCACTATATAGCGCTCGGCATTGACCAGGGTCTGCTTGCGCACGAAGTAATCAGGCACGCCTTCCGAGGCGCCCTTGGAAACTTCTATGTAATAGCCGAAGATTTTATTGAAGCCGACCTTCAGGGTCTTTATCCCCGTCTCTTCTTTAATCTTTTTTTCAAAGTTCTGCATCCAGGTCTTATTGTCTTTCGCAATAAGCTGCAGTTCGTCAAGCTCCTCATTGTATCCCGTTTTTATCATGCCGCCTTCCCTTACGGAAAAGGGCGGGTTTTCCACGATGGCCCTATCCAGGGTAGCGTGGATTTCCTCATTGGTATGAAGCATGTTATAAAGGTTTTGCAAAAGCCGGCATTTGCCGCCGCCAAGCACCTCTTTAAGCGCGGGCAGTCCAGCGAGGGAATTTTTCAGGGCCGCAAGGTCTCTGGCATTTGCGCTTCCCACTTCTATCCTTGAAACGATGCGTTCAAGATCGGCCACCGTCTTAAGGTGCTCAGCTATGGCATCGCGGAAGGTCATGTCATTTAAGATTTCACCTATGGCATCCTGGCGCGCGTAGATCTTATTAAGATCAAGCAGCGGGCACTCGATCCAGCCGCGCAGCTTCCTTGCGCCCATGGATGTTTTTGTGAAATCAAGCACGTCAAGGAGCGTGCCGCGCCTTGAGCCGTCCCGCATGTTTTTCGTGAGCTCGAGGTTCCTTATGGCCGTGGCGTCAAGGTTCATGAAGCTCTCTTTTGTTATTTTCCTGAGATGGTTGATATGGCTTAAATCCGCCATGACCGTGGCATGGAGGTACCTGAGGATGCAGTCCACCGTCTCCTTTACGAAGGGTTCCGCTGCTGCATCAGGAAAATGCCTTCCGAAATAGGATGCTTCATCCTCTTCCTTATAGATGCTCACGGCGCACTCTGGCAGGCGGTTTTTCAGCCATTCCTCAAGTTCTGCGAGGTGTGCGATGTTATCCATGAGCACCGCTTCCGCGGGCTGCAGGCGGAAAAGCTGCTCCGTTACCTCAAGCATGCGCTCGGCGCCTTCTGCCGTGAACCACTGGCACTCGCCGGTAGTGACGTCCGCCGCGGCAAGGCAGGCCTTCCCGTCCTTTTCGGCAAGCAGCACCAGGTAGCGGTTGTGCTTGTCTTCAAGGAGCCGCTCGTTAAGCGCGGTGCCGGGGGTGATTATTTTCACCACCTCGCGCCGTACGATGCCCTTTGCAAGGCGCGGGTCCTCCACCTGCTCGCAGATGGCGATCCTGTACCCCTTTTTTATGAGCTTTGAAATATAGCCGTCAACGGCATGGTAAGGCACGCCGCACATGGGCATGTCATCCAATGACCCGGAGCGTTTGGTAAGGCTTATATTAAGTTCCCTTGATGCCGTTATGGCATCATCAAAAAACATTTCATAGAAATCTCCAAGCCGGAAAAACAGCAGCTCATCCTGATGCTCTTTTTTCACGTCAAGATACTGCTGGACCATGGGGGTGTAATTAGCCACTTTCTACCGCCGTTCCTTTCACCAGCCAGGTCTGCGCCTTTTCCACCTTCACGGAAACGCGCATGCCAGGGGCATACTTTTTATCCTTTACCGGCCAGAAGACCAGTTTATTCGTCCTGGTGCGCCCGCACCACATGTCATCCTTTCTGCCGGGGCCTTCAGCAAGCACCTCGACGGTCTGCCCGATGAGCATCTTATTCCTCTTCAGGCTCTCTTCATTTTGCACGGCCATAAGTTCATGCAGCCGCGCCTTTTTTATATCAGGCGGCACCTGTCCTTCCATCACCGCCGCTGGCGTGCCGCTGCGCCTTGAATAGGCAAAGGTGAATGCTGCGTCAAAACCTACTTTTTTCATCAGGTCAAGGGTATCCAGGAAATCCTTTTCCGCTTCCCCGGGGAAGCCGACGATGATATCCGTCGTTATGGCGGCGGATGGCACAATTTCCCTGATCATGGCAACAAGCTCCAGGTATTTTTCCCTGGTGTAGCCCCTGTTCATGCGCCTTAGGATTTCGTTGCTCCCTGCCTGGAAGGGCAGGTGGAAGTTCTCGCAGACCTTCCCGCATTCGGCAACGGCCCTCACTACATCTTCCCCCATATCCCGGGGATGGCTTGTCATGTAGCGGATCCGCTCCACCCCTTCTATGGCATCCGCCTTCCTGAGAAGATTCGAAAAGGCGCCGCTCCCCGTATCCTTACCGTAGGAATTGACGTTCTGCCCGAGGAGCGTGAACTCGCTGTAGCCCTTTTTTACGGCCGCTTTAATTTCAGAAAGGATATTTTCCTCGCCCCTGCTGCGCTCGCGGCCGCGGACATACGGCACGATGCAGTAGCTGCAGAAATTGTTGCAGCCGTACATGATGGGGATCCAGGCGGAAAAGGTGCTTTTCCGTACCATTTTCCCCTCAAATTCCCCCTGGTGCAGCGTAAGGTCCGTATAGGCGGCGCCGCGCCGCTCCTTAAGGTAATTCGTAAGGATGCTTTTAAAGGAATTCACGTAGGCCGTGCCGAGGATAATGTCTATCTGGGGGTGCTTTTTAAGGAGCTTTTCCCCGTCCTTCTGGGCCATGCAGCCCGCAACGCAGATGACAAGGTCAGGATTTTTGGCCTTTACGGCCTTAAGTTTCCCGATTTTCCCGGAAATCCTTTTTTCCGCGCTTTCCCTGACGCAGCAGGTATTTATTATTATGATGTCCGCATGGTGGAAATCATCTTCGGCAGTATAGCCCATTTCCACAAGCTGCCCCGCGTAGTGCTCCGTATCGCTTTCATTCATCTGGCAGCCGTAATTAAGCATGAAATATTTCATAAGCCACCTCAGAAATCATCCAGCGTGCGGAATTTCTTATAGCCGTAAAAGATAAGCGCGACGACGATGACAAACACCGCAAGCCGCCTGCTGTACTCCTGGAAATTAACGATATCGTGGCCGATGACGACTTCAAGGGCTGTGGAAGGGAATTTCCCGATAAGATTCGCAATTATATAGTCCCTGACGCTGATGCTGCTTACGGCGCCGATGGCGGTCAAAATCCCCGAGGGGAAATAAGGGAGGGTGCGGGCAAAGGTCATCCACTCAAGTCCGTGCTTCCCGCTCGCCGTATCGATATCCTTCATCCTGTCGCTTTTTTCAATGATTTTTTCCGCCGTGTTGCGGAAAAAGAAGCGCATGAGGAAGAAGCTCAGAACCACGCCCGTGGTCTCGGCAAGCCAGGAAATGACTATGCCCACCGGCAGGCCGAAAATGAGCCCGTTGGCCGTTGAAAGGAAGACGGATGGGAAAATGCTCCCCACGTTTATGAGCACGTCTATCATAAAGCTTACCGTCATGGCCCAGCCGCCGAAAGAGCGCAGGTATTCCGCAAGCCCGCCCACGTTGCCGCTTATGGCAAGAGTAAATGTCTTATTGAAAAAATCCCAAGCGAAAAAATGGAAGATGGCGACAAGTGCCACAAGCAGCACCGCTGCGATTATTTTCGTAATTATGTCAGGGTTTTTAAGACAGTCTTTCTTTTTCTCCAAATCACTTTTCCCCTAAGAATTAAATATCATCTGGAATCGGTCATCAAACTGCATGTCAAGGAATTGCCTGATTTTACCGTAATCCCCTTCGTTCCTCATGGTTTCTTTGGCAAGCCTGCGGGCCTTCACTATGACATCCGTATCCCTCAGGATATCCGCCATGTGGAGGTCGGGAAGCCCGTGCTGGCGGAGGCCGAAAAGCTGTCCCGCACCGCGGAGCTTCAAATCCTCTTCCGCCAGGCGGAAGCCGTCATCGCATGTCCTGAGCACCTTAAGCCTCTCCGTGCTTTCAGGCGAATCGCCGGGCGTCAGGAGCACACAGAAGGACTGTTTCTCGCCGCGCCCTACGCGGCCGCGCAGCTGGTGGATCTGTGCGAGGCCGAAGCGCTCGGCATTTTCTATTACCATAAGGGCGGCGTTCGGCACGTTCACCCCTACTTCTATGACCGTCGTCGCGACAAGGACCTTTATTTCCCCCTCCGCAAAGCCGGCCATGATTTCATCTTTTTCCTGTCCCTTCAGCCTGCCGTGGAGCAGCGCACAGGGGACTCCTTTAAGTACACCGTTTTTAAGCTCCTCATAGATCGTCTCTGCGCTGCGGGTGTTCATTACATCCGGCGCTTCAATGAGGGGGCAGACTACATAGGCCTGGCTGCCGACATTCACCTGCCGCAGCAGCCCATTATAAACTTCATCCCGCTTTTCCTCGGTGTAAAGGAGTGTCTGCACCGGTTTCCGTCCCGGGGGCCTTCCCTTCATTGCGGAAATGTCAAGATCCCCGTAAACGATAAGTGCAAGCGTTCTCGGGATGGGCGTCGCCGTCATGACGAGGACGTCCGGCGCAAAGGATGACTTATTGGCAAGCTGCGCCCGCTGGTCCACGCCGAAGCGGTGCTGCTCGTCCGTTATTGCAAGGGAGAGGGCGTCAAACTTCACGTCCTCCTCCAGCAGCGCATGTGTGCCGACGGCAATGTCTATTTTGCCTGCCGCAAGTCCCGCAAGGATTTCCTTCCTCTCGCACGCCTTAAGTCCTCCCGTGAGGACGGCCGTCTTAAGGCCAAGGGGCTCCAGGTATTCCTTCATGGTTTCGTAGTGCTGCATGGCAAGGATTTCCGTAGGCGCCATAAGGCACCCTTGGTAGCCGTTTTCCGCGGCCTTTGCCAGCGCCAGCGCACTTATTACCGTCTTGCCGCTGCCAACATCCCCCTGGAGGATGCGGTGCATAGGCTTAATATTCTGCATATCAAGAGATATTTCCTGCCAGGCCCCATTCTGCTCAGGCGTTAAGGAAAAGGGCAGGTTCTTAAGGAGCTGTGCCGTCTTTTCCCCGTCATGGCCGTGCTTTACCCCCTGCCTGACCTCCTGGCGCTTTAGGCTGTAATAAATGAGGCCGCACTGGAGGAGGAAGAGTTCCTCAAAGATGAACCTTTCCCTTGCTTTTTTGAGCATTCCCCAGCTTTCCGGGAAATGGATGTTTTTAAGCGCTGTGATCCTTTCAAGGAGGGCGCATTTTTTTATCACGTCTTCCGGCAGGCTCTCAGGAATGCCGCCTTCCGCAAGGCTTAAGGCCTGGCGCATAAATGAGGCCATGTTCTTCTGGGTTATGCCTTCCGTCAGGGCGTAAACGGGCTGTATGCCTGGCGTCTTTCCCGCGTCACCATCATCCCAGAGATCATATGAGACGACGGATGCGATTTTGGAAGTCCTGCCCCTTGTCACCCTGCCGATTACTAGGAGGGTTTCATCTGGCTTCACCTTCCTTGCGCCATAGCGCTGGGCGCCGAAAAAATAAAGGTCTATATACCCCGTGGCATCGCGTACGGTGACCACGGTGAAATTCTGCCTGCCCCTTCCCTGGCGGAAACTGTCCCGCACCCTGTAGACGGTTCCCTTGAAGACCTGTTTCGTGCCGTCAGCGGCAAGGGCATTTATGGTATTAAGTTTTGAATAGTCGCTGTAGGCATCCTGCCTCGGGTAAAAGTTAAGGAGGTCGCCGACGCTTGAGATCCCGAGCCTTTCAAGATCGGCCGCCTTCTTTGCCCCTATTCCCTTAAGTGACGTTACGGGCTCTTTCCACCACATAGTCCTGACCTTCCTTAAATTTCCTTGTCTTTATTTTTTATTTATGATATTATATCCCTGCTGATTTATTTTTAATGCGGCATGCCTTAAAACGCTAGGGAGGTGGAAGCATGGCATTTGTATGTGAGATTTGCGGAAAGGGACCAATTTCCGGAAACACGGTCAGCCACTCAAATAGACACAGCAGACACAGCTGGAGCCCCAACATCCAGAGAGTAAGGGCTATAGTGGACGGAAAAGTCAAATGCGTAAACGTCTGCACCCGCTGCATGAGGACGGGAAAAGTCAACCGTACCATATCAAAATAAAATTACTAGCAAAAAGAAGCCAAATGCATTACGTATTTGGTTTCTTTTTTATTTGTCTATTTTAATTTCTCGCCGCACTCCGGACAGAACTTCACCATGGAGCTTACCTTGGCCTTGCAGGAAGGACAGAGGATGAAGGCCCTGTACTCCCTGAGCTTGCTGTCGAAAAGCTCGAAGAAGAGGTTTACCTCCTTCGTCTCCTTCTTCCAGGTGTAGATCTGGAGCCGCTCCCTCTGGGAATCCATGATTATCTGCACGGATTCGTCGTCCACGGGCTGCACGGCAATCTGCATGAGCTTTTTCTGGTTATGGAAACGGATGAGGCGCGATTTTTCGTCCACGTCATCCACGGTGACCCCCATTTCGTTTATGGAGAGCATGATGATATTCCACGCTACGTCGGCGTCGATTTCATAGATGCGGCTATCAAAGCAGGCGCCCGCTCCCTCAATTCTCATAGTCTTACCTCCGGAACTTGCTCCTTATATTATAGCATAAAATACCTATATATCCTGCAACAAATATGAAAAAAAGTCCCGGCAGGGAAACTGCCGGGATTTAAGGTCAATATTTATTTTGCGTAATCAACCGCACGGGTTTCACGGATAATAACTACTTTAATCTGGCCCGGATAATCCATTTCGGATTCAATCTTCTTCGAAATGTCACGTGCCAGGAGAACAGCGGAAGCATCATCAATGACGTCCGGTTTAACCATAATGCGTACTTCTCGTCCTGCCTGGATAGCAAAGCATTTTTCGACTCCATCAAAGGATTCGGATATTTCTTCCAATCGGCTTAAACGTTTCAGGTAACTTTCAAGGATTTCGCGTCTTGCGCCCGGCCTCGCGGCGGATACTGCATCCCCTGCCGCAACGAGCACCGCTTCGACGCTCTTTGGTTCGACGTCACCGTGATGCGCCTGGATGGCATTCACGACAAGGTCGTTTTCTTGGAATTTCTTGGAGACTTCCACGCCAAACTCCACATGGGAGCCTTCCATTTCATGGTCGATGGCTTTCCCTATGTCATGCAGGAGTCCCGCACGTTTTGCAAGGGCCGGATCGACACCGAGTTCCGATGCCATTATCCCGGCAAGCTTTGCCACTTCGATTGAATGGTTTAAGACATTCTGCCCGTAGCTGGTGCGATACTTTAAGCGTCCCAGGAGCTTTACCAGCTCGCTGTGGAGCCCGTTCACGCCCACGGCTAAGGTTGCCTGCTCGCCTGCCTCCTTGATTTTCTGGTCGACTTCCTTCTGGGCCTTTTCCACCATCTCCTCTATGCGTGAAGGATGGATGCGGCCGTCGTTTACCAGTTTTTCCAGGGCCACGCGGGCTATTTCCCTGCGTACCGGGTCGAATCCCGAAATTATTACGGCCTCCGGCGTATCGTCTATGATAAGATCAATGCCAGTCAGTGTCTCGAGGGTCCTTATATTCCTGCCCTCGCGGCCGATGATTCTGCCCTTCATCTCATCATTGGGAAGCCCCACAACGGAAACCGTGGTTTCAGCCACATGATCTGCCGCACAGCGCTGGATGGCGAGGGAAATGATTTCGCGGGCCTTTTTGTCCCCCTCCTCTTTCGCCTTCTGCTCCATATCCTTAACGATCATGGCGGAATCATGTTTTACTTCTTCCTGCAGTGATTTCAGGAGTTCCTGCTTGGCTTCCGCGGCCGTGAGGCCGGAGAGCTTTTCCAGTTCCACCAGCTGCCTCTTGTACAGCGCGTCCACCTTTTTCTGTACGGCATTTAGGCGGGCTTCCTTGGAAGAGAGCTTTTCCTCCCTCCTCTCGAAGGCCTCGATCTTCTTATCGAGGTTTTCCTCCTTCTGCACCATGTGGCGTTCCTTCCGCTGCAGGTCATTGCGTCTTTCTTTATTCTCACGTTCCATGTCGGAACGCAGTTTGTGGATTTCCTCCTTGGCCTCAAGCATTGTCTCCTTGTATTTTGCCTTGCTAGTCTGCTCGGCTTCCTGGACAATCTGGAGTGCGCGCTCCTCGGCGGTGCCCAATTTGCTTTCGGCCACATTCTTGCGTGCGATATAGCCGGCTCCCGCACTTACTATACCCACGATTACAGCGGTTACTATTATTTCAACTATAATTTTCACCTCCTTTTTCTGATTTTTTTTACTGATTTCTAGTTTTAATTTTTTACTTGGGAAATAAATGACAGGCACACTATTAAGATGCGCCTGTCTGAAACGTTATGATCCCATATGTTTTTCATGCTTTTGTTCCATATATCTATATCCATTTATACTTAACGTTTAAAGCCTGATATATCTATAAAGCAGCGGCTGTGCCGCCCTTAAAAGCAAAGGGATACTAACACGATTGGACAGTAACGCTTTTATATTTTAATAAAAATTCCCCAAAAAGTCAAGCTGGACAGAGTCATCAGTAACCCTGTCCCGTTTTTATCTTGGCAATCATGATTGGAGCGTATTTGGCGTCAAAGCCGCGGTTCTGCAGAAAACGCACGCCGGCGGAATAAAGGTCCAGATCCTTAGTTTCTAATCTTTTCACATTCCGCTCGAGGTAAAAAGCCATGGCATCTTCCGCCCGCTCGTCCTCTTCCTCCTGCGTAAAGCTTTCGAGGATTTCCGCGGCGGCTTCCCTGTCCACGTATTTCCTCATGAGCTCTCCTTCGAGGTGCTTCCTGCCGTAGAGCCTTTTTTTCAGCCAGGACCTGTAGACGGAAATGGCATAGCGCCTTTCATCAATGAGGCCTTCCTTCCTCAGCCTTTCCACCACCGCTTCCGCGATTTCTACATCCGCACCCTTTTCAAGGAGCTTTTCCATCATCTCGCGGCCGCTACGATCCTTATATGAAAGGATGGTCAGGGCGCAGTCGTAAACTTGTGCCTCGCCGTCCATTTTTTTCTTCCCGCACTTATTCAGCATCAGTTTCCTCTTCCGCCGCCGTGGCCGCCTTCACGATGCCCGTGGCACGGATCTTGTCTTCAATTTCCTTGGCCACTTCAGGGTTGGCTTTTAAAAATTCCTTGGCCTTTTCCCTGCCTTGGCCGAGGCTAGTCTTGCCATAGTAGAACCAGGCGCCGCTCTTATTTAAGATATCGAGCTCGACGCCGAGATCCAGGAGGCAGCCCTCGTGGGACACGCCCTCGCCGTACATGATGTCAAACTCCGCATTCTTAAAGGGAGGGGCAACCTTGTTTTTTACCACCTTGACCTTGGTGCGGGTACCGATGTTCTCGTTGCCGCTCTTCAGCTGCTCCGAGCGGCGCACCTCCATGCGGATGGTGGAATAAAACTTCAGCGCCCTGCCGCCGGTTGTGGTTTCCGGGTTGCCGAACATGATGCCCACCTTCTCGCGGATCTGATTAATGAAGACCGTCACGCACCTGGATTTGCCGATAATCCCCGTAAGTTTCCTCAGGGCCTGGCTCATGAGACGCGCATGGAGCCCTACGTGGGACTCGCCCATCTCGCCTTCTATTTCAGCCCTTGGTACCAGTGCTGCGACCGAGTCGATGACGATGATGTCGATGGCGCCGCTGCGCACCAGGGCCTCCGCAATATCAAGCGCCTGCTCGCCGCAGTCTGGCTGCGAGATTAAAAGATCGTCGATATTGACGCCGAGCCGCCTTGCATATTCAGGATCCAGGGCATGCTCCGCATCGATGAAGGCGGCAACGCCGCCCATTTTCTGGGCCTCCGCTATCATGTGCAGGGCAACGGTCGTCTTGCCGCTGCTTTCAGGGCCGTAGATTTCAACCACGCGTCCCCGTGGCAATCCACCGACGCAGGTGGCGATATCAATGGAAAGGATTCCCGTGGGTATTACCTCAATGTTCATCCTTGCCCCGGCTTCCCCGAGCTTCATGATGGACCCCTTGCCGAAATTCCTCTCTATCTGATGCAGCGTCGCATCAAGGGCCCTCTGTTTATCCTTATCAATTGCCATTACCATTTCCTCCTAAAAACACGAGAATTCGGGTTTATTTATTTCTGTTCCTGATTATACAAACAATTGTTCGCTTTGTCAACATGTTTTTTTTATTTATTTTTTAAAATCCCCAAAATATCCTTCATGCCGAAATGGTACATGCTGTTGCAGAACTGGCAGTGGGCCTCCGTGACCTCATCCCCCGCCATCTCCTCCAGCGCATCCCTGCCGAGCCCCGAAAGGGCGGCCAGGATCCTTTCTCTGCTGCAGCGGCATTTAAAGAAAACGGGATATGTCTCATTGATTTTTACCGTAAGTCCCCGCCCGAGGATGCCGATTATTTTTTCCGGTCCGTAGCCGAGCTCCAGCAGCTGTGTCACATAGGGGGTCATTTTAACGTTTTTCCCAAGTTTTTTAAGGGTTTCATCATCGCACCCGGGGAGCGTCTGGATGAAATAGCCGCCAGATGCCCTGACAACCCCGTCCTTATCCACGAAGACGCCCAGGGCGACCGATGCCGGAGTCTGCTCGGACACGTAGAGATATTTGGTGATATCGCTTGCTATCTCTCCGCCATCCAGCTCGCAGTAGCCGGTAAATGGCTCTGCGTTTTTGAGGTAGCGGGTCACGACAATGTTCCCCCTGCCGACGGCGCCGCCCACATCAAGCTTGCCGTCCTTTAAGGGAAGGAATACGTCCGGGTTTTCAAGGTACCCCCTGACGGAGGGTCCATCAGTGTTCGCGATGACATCACCAGCTGGGCCGCCCCCCTTAAAGGAGACGGTGAGCCGCTCATTTTCCTTAATTGTCGACGCAATGAGCAAGGCGCCGGTCATGGCGTATCCCAGTACGGCGCTCCCCAGATGGGAACAGCCGTGCATTTTTGACGCATTCCTTACAATATCCGTTGTATTTATGGCATACACACTGGCACCTTCCATGGTGCCCTTTGCAAGAAGATCGCCCATTATTTTATCCCCCAATGGACTCCATGTCCGGGAAAACGGCCACCTGCCCCGCAAAACCAAGCCGTTCTGGGGCCCGGCGCGTCCATTAATTTTTCCATTTTTAATGTCGTAATAACATTATAGTAATATCAAATATAGGTCATACTTACATCATTTTAAAAAGATTTACCATTTCCATAACGCTCACGGCGGCGTCGGTGCCCTTGTTGCCTGACTTGCTGCCTGCACGTTCCACGGCCTGCTGGATATTATCCGTGGTCAGGATTCCGAAAGCGATGGGCATGCCGTACCTTAGGCTTACCTGGGCCACGCCCTTTGATGCCTCAGCGCACACGTAATCAAAATGCGGGGTAGCTCCCCTGATTACCGCCCCGAGGCAGATAATGCCGTCATATTTGCCCGTCTCGGCGAGTTTTTTTGCCGCCACGGGGATTTCAAAGGCCCCGGGTACCCAGACCACCGTGATATCCTTTTCGGTCGCCTCGTGGCGTTTCAGGCAGTCTAGCGCCCCTTCCAGGAGTTTCACTGTTATAAACTCGTTAAACCTGGCGGCGACGATGGCCACTTCCATCCCTTTTGCAGTAAGTTTCCCTTCAAGAACATTCATCTGATTTTCCTCCTTTTAACCGCGGCTGCTGCCATGCAGCTTATGCCCCATTTTTTTCCCTTTCACGTCAAGATAATGTTCATTGTATTTATTGGATTTTATGACTATCGGTATCCTTTCCGTGATGGTTATCCCGTGTCCGGAAAGGCCGATGCGTTTAGCCGGATTATTCGTAAGCAGCCGTATGCTGGTAAGGCCGAGGTCGGAAAGGATCTTGGCTCCGATGCCGTAATCCCGAAGATCCGGCGCAAAGCCGAGCCTTAAATTTGCCTCCACCGTGTCAAGCCCCTGATCCTGCAGGGCGTAGGCGCGGATTTTATTGGCAAGGCCGATCCCCCTGCCTTCCTGCCGCATGTAGATGACGGCCCCGCACCCTTCCTTTTCGATCATGTGGAGGGCTCTTGCCAGCTGGTCGCCGCAGTCGCAGCGCAGGCTGCCAAAGACATCCCCAGTTAGACATTCGGAATGGATGCGCACCAGCACGTTTTTCTTTCCTTCAATATCGCCCTTTACTATTGCCACGTGGCATAGGCTGTCGAGATCGTTTTCATAGGCGATGATCTTAAAATCGCCGTATTTGGTCGGAAGCACCGCTTCCGCCACCCTGTGCACCATTTTTTCGTGGCTCTTCCTGTAGGCCATGAGATCAGCCACGGTGATGAAGACCAGCTTGTGCTTGCGCACGAACTTTATGAGGTCCGGCGTCTTTGCCATATGCCCGTCATCGTTCATGATTTCGCAGCAGATCCCCACCGGCTTCATCCCTGCGAGCCTGCAGAGGTCCACCGTCGTCTCCGTGTGCCCCGTGCGCACCAGCACGCCGCCCTCCCTTGCCCTGAGCGGGAAGACATGCCCTGGACGCCTGAAGTCCCCTGGCTGCGCTCCGTCATCTGCGCACATTTTTATAGTATAGGCCCGCTCATAGGCGGAGATTCCCGTCGTGGTATCGATATGGTCCACGGAGACGGAAAAGGCCGTCTCGTGGTTATCCGTGTTCCTTGAGACCATGGCGCCGAATTGCAGCTTGTCCATGACAGAGCCGTCCGCCGGCATACAGATAAGCCCCCTTGCCTCCCTGGCCATGAAATTTATGTCCTCGGGGGTCGTGAGTTCCGCCGCCATGATGAGGTCGCCTTCGTTCTCTCTGTCCTCATCATCCGTCACGAGGACCATTTTCCCAGCCTTTATGGCTTCTATTGCCTCATCTATTGTGTTATAGGAAAAAGTTTCCATTTTCCCGCCTCCTATGCAAACCCGTTCTCAAAAAGCATCGCCTTCGTTATGAGTGGGTCAGTGCATTTTTTACTGCCGCCCAGCATTTTTTCCACGTATTTCGCGAGGATGTCCGTTTCAAGGTTCACCTTATCCCCAACCCCCTTAAAGCCAAGCGTCGTTTCCCGGGATGTATGGGGTATGAGGGACACGGAAAAGCCCGCTTCAGTAACCCGGGTCACCGTGAGGCTTATGCCGTCGACGGCGATGCTGCCCCGCTCAACGATGTATTTTAAAAGCTCGGGACCCGCGCTTATGGTAACGACGGTCGCGATGCCGTCATGCTTTCTCCCAGAGATTGTGCCCGTCCCTTCCACGTGGCCGGTAACTATATGCCCGTCAAGGCCGTCCATGATTTTGAGGGTCAGCTCAAGGTTCACCTTATCCCCCGTGTTTAAACCACCAATATTGGTATGCCGCACCGTTTCCGGCATGACATCTGCCGTGAAGGATCCATCGCCCTTTGCAACGACGGTAAGGCAGGCGCCGTTTACCGCGACTGAATCGCCGATTTCAAGATCCGCCGCTACCGCCGCCTTTACGGTAAGGTGGTAGGACTCCTCCTGCTGCGCAAGGTTTTCCACGCTGCCCATTTCCGTTACGAGACCTGTAAACATTATTCCTCCTTCACCCTGCCAGTTAGCAGGATATCTTCCGTAAATATTTTATATTCCATATCGGTAAGCCTTATGCTATCGCTTATCTTATCCGCGCCTTTGCCGCCAAGTGGCGTAAGCGCTCTTTTCCCGCCGAGGATCTTCGGCGCCACGAAGGCACAGACCCTGTTTACGGCGCCTGCGTCCTTAAAGGAACCTAGCACCGCACTCCCCCCTTCCACGAGGATGCTGGTAATTTCCGTTTCGCCTAAGGCGTCCATGAGGCTTTTTACAGGGATTATCCCGTCATCCGCCTCCATCTGCAGCACCACCACGTTCCGCATCTTCCTGAGCCTGGAAAGCTTCCTTTTGTCCACGTGCTGCCCTGACACGATGAGGGTTGCCGCATCATTATTTAAGACATTCGCGTCAAGCGGCACCTTAAGATCCGCGTCAAGGACTATCCTTAGGGGGTTTTTCCCGGGGATCATCCTTGTCGTTAAGAGCGGGTTATCGGCAAGCACCGTGCCTATGCCCACAAGCACCGCATCATGGGATTTGCGCAGCTTATGGGCAAAGGACCTTGTGTCTTCCACCGTGATCCATTTGGAATCGCCGGTAAAGGACGCTATCTTCCCGTCAAGGGTCATGGCATACTTTAAGGTCACGAAAGGCCTGCGGCGGGTGATCCAGTACATGAATTTTTCATTGAGCCGCTCCGCCTCTTTCCGGCAGATCCCGGTTACCACTTCGATCCCCGCGTTCCTTAGATATCCGGCACCCTTCCCAGCAACCAGGGGGTTAGGATCAGGGCATGCCATGACGACCCTTTTCACGCCCGCTTCCTTAAGCGCCTTACAGCAGGGTCCCGTCCGTCCACTGTGGCAGCAGGGCTCAAGGGTCACATAGACGGTCGAGCCTTCCACAATTTTTCCCGCAGCGGCAAGGGCCTTTATTTCCGCGTGAGCCTCCCCCGCGCGCTCGTGGTATCCTTCGCCCACGACAGCGCCGAGGGCGTCCACTATGACGCAGCCCACCATTGGGTTCGGGCTCGTGTTTCCTTCCGCCAGTTCAGCCAGTTCCAGCGCCCGGCGCATGTATTTTTCGTCCTGCATTTTCCGCCTTTTCCAAAAATAAAACCGTACACGGCCTCTGGCTGCATGCGGTAAAATAATCCTGCCTTTTTCCATCCAGACTCTGCTGTCGGTACCGGAATTGCACCGGTTCATGCCATACGGCTCGCGGACTTTACCGCCGGTCGGGAATTTCACCCTGCCCCAAAGGTATTAAACTTATTATTGAATTATATTTATTGTACCACTATTTAGGTAAAGAGTCAAGCCCTGAGGATCTTTATTGCCTTTTTCGCATCTTTTACGCCATAGACATAGGAGCCTGCCACGAGGACGTTCGCGCCGGCCTTGCGCACCATTTTTCCGGTCTTTTCGTTAATGCCGCCGTCAACCTCGATATCCGTATCAAGGCCCGCGTCATAAAGCATTTTCCTGAGGCGCGTGATTTTAGGCAGCACGCTTTCTATGAAGGACTGGCCGCCGAAGCCCGGGTTTACGGTCATAAGGAGGATGATGTCCACATAAGGGAGCATCTCTTCTGCGGCGGACAGCGGCGTTGCGGGGTTCAGCGCGATGCCTGCCTTCATGCCCTTTGATTTTATGTATTCGATGCAGCGGTGCAGGTGTTTCGTTGCCTCAACGTGGACCACCACCTGGTCAGCCCCGGCATCCTTAAAGTCATCAACGTACTTTTCCGGGGACTCCACCATAAGATGGCAGTCAAAAAAGAGATCAGTGACGCCCCTGAGCTTTTTCACCACCGGCGCGCCGAAAGTGAGGTTCGGGACGAAAACCCCGTCCATTACGTCGACATGCAGCCAGTCCGCACCGCCCTTTTCAATCTTTTTAATTTCATCCGCCAGCCGCACGAAATCCGCGGTCAGGATGGAAGGCGCAATTTTAATCTCCATTACATAAAGCCCCCGTTTCCGTTAAATTCCCTTATTTCATCAAGTATTCCAAGATACTACCTGTAGCGGCTTTCCGCAATTTCTCCTTTTGCCACGGCGTCCTTCACGCCGCAGCCGATCTCCTTTACATGCCTGCAGGTTGCATACCTGCAGCGCCCTTTATATAAGGCAAACTCCGGAAAACATCCTTCAAGGGGCGCCACGTCAAGATCCTCCATGAGAAGGTTGCCGAACCCCGGCGTATCCGAAAGATACCCACCTGCGAAGGGCAGCAGCTGCGCATAGCGCGGGGTGTGTTTACCCCTACCTATCTTTCTGCTTATTTCCCCTGTAACGAGAAGGTATGAGGGGTCTATGGCGTTCACGAGGGATGACTTCCCGGCCCCTGAGGGGCTGCCGAAGAAGCAGATCCTTCCATTAATGCGATCACGGAGTCTTTCTATGCCATCCCACTTCCTTGCGGAAACGGGATACACCTCATAGCCCGCTTTTTTATATGTTTCGCTGAGCCTTTTTATTTCCCCTTCTTCCGCAAGGTATGTCTTATTTAAGATCAGCACCGCATGGATCCAAGACATTCCGGCAAGGACTAGGAGCTTATCTGCCACAAGGGGCGTGAAATCAGGGCTTGCGCAGGCAAAGGTCGCGATAAAAAGGTCCAGGTTTGCGATTACGGGACGCCGGAGGAGGTTTTTCCTCTCCAACACCCATAAAATCATGCCTTCCTTCCCACCTGCATCAAAGATTACCTTATCCACGGTGACTGGGAGGAAGCTTTTCAGCTTCAGCCTGCCCCGGAGCTTGCAGGTATGGATTTCCCCGCCTGACGCAACATAGTAATAGCCGTTATATTTTTTTATTACAAGGCCTTCTTTTTCCGTCATAGCCTCTTTTCCTCGACAAGCTTGTTATCGCAGTAAAGCTGCACGGTGGCGCTGCCCATGGCATCGACCTTCTGGCGGAGCCTCAGCCCGCCCCTCTTCGTGCCGTCATAGACAAGGCGCCTTCCGCGGCTATCGTTTATGTAAATCTGGACATGCTGCTCCTTGGTGCCGGGGAGCACGAAATCAACGAAGCCAGCTGCGGATACCGTACCGCCCGTATCAGCCTGGAGCGCATTCCCGCTGCCTTCCGAAACCGTAATGTTAACGTGTTCCTTTTCCTTAAGGTAGGTGCCCGCCTTGGGATTTATGGCAATGACCGTTTCTTTTTCTGCGCTGTTTTTAACGGTGGTGACATTCCCCACGAGGAGCCCCGCGCCCGTAATGGCCTGCTCGGCGTAGCTTCTTGACTGGCCGAGGACGTTCGGCACCTGGATGCTGCCGTCTGAAATGACAAGATCAACAGGCGTCCCTTCCGCCACCTTTTCAATGGCTATGGGGGACTGGCTGATAACCTCATCCTTCAGGCGGTCGCTGCTCTTCATGGTCACCTTGCCCACCTTATAGCCCGCGGCTTCAATCTGTTTCGTCGCCTCATCAAGATTGCACCCGATAACATCCGGCAGTCCCTTTACCGCGGGACCCCGGCTCACGGTTATGTAGACCCTCGTGCCGCTCCTGCGCTTTTCGCCTTTCTGGGGCGCCTGGTTGATTACCCGGCCCTGAGCTGCGGTGCTTGACGACTTTTCATCAATGTCCACCATAAAGCCCGCATCTTCAAGAACCTTCCTTGCATCGGCCACGGGGATGTTTAATACATCAGGCACGGTGACGAGCTTGCTCCGTCCCCTGTGGTAATATGCCATCGCCGAAATGGCGACGACGATGAGGGTGACTATAATGATAAGCCTGGTAAGGCCTATACGGATAAAGTTAAAATTAAGCTTCCATTTCTGTTTTACCGCATCTCCCTTTTTATGGAAATATATTTCCTCCGTCTGCCTGCGCCCGGGGCGCAAGATCATGGTGGGATCGCCTTCCTCTTGGGCGCTCGGCCACTCCGTGCCTTCCCATGGATCGTTTACCGGGATGGTCACGCTGAGGCCCTTCTTATAGTCGGTGCCTTCATGATAGAGCCTTGCCTTCAGGTTTTCAAGATCCCTGCGCAGCTCGCCTGCGTCAAGGTACCTTTCATCCGTGTTTTTGCCAAGGGCCTTGTCCATTATTTCCTGGAGCCCATTCGGCACGTCATCAAGATAATTTTTCAGCGGCGGCACCGGTTTTTCCTTATGCATCATGGCAACGGCCATGGGGGTGTCGCCGGTAAAGGGCACTTCCCCGGTCAGCATTTCGAAAAGGACGATGCCGAGGGAATAGACGTCGCTACTCCCCGTCACCTTTTCCCCTGCAACCTGCTCCGGAGGGCTGTAATGCACGGAACCCATGACGGATGAGGTGTAGATGACGGTATGGCTACTGATCATTTTGGCAATGCCGAAATCGGCTATCTTGGGATCGAGGTCCTTACTGATTAAAATGTTCTGGGGCTTGATATCGCAGTGGATGATGTTATGCCTGTGGGCATGTTCCAGCGCCTCCGCAAGGCGGGTGCCGAGTTCCAGCACGACGGGCACGGAAAGCTTCCCGCCGTTTTCGGCGAGGAATTCCTTGAACGTCACGCCCTCGACGTATTCCATGACGATATACTGCCCGTTTTCATCGGAAATTACATCGTAGATATTTATGATATAGGAATGGCGGAGCCTTGCCGCGCTCTTTGCCTCGCGCCTGAACTGTTCCAGGAGCTCCCCGTCCTCCATGAACTGGTCCCGCAGCATCTTTATGGCCACGTCCCTGTCAAGGAGCATGTCATGGGCAAGGTATACCTCGGCCATGCCGCCGCCGCCGATGAAGCGGATTATTTTGTAGCGGCTGTTTAAGATTACCTTATTCACTGAGCACTCCCTCTTCCGCTAAGATGAAGATGAAGGTGACGTTGTCGCGGCCGCCGTTTTCAAGTGCCCTTTCAAGGAGTGCATCAGCAGCATCTTCAATGCCGCGCCCATTAAGCGCTTTTTCCATTTCATCATCCGTAAGCATGTCTGAAAGTCCGTCGGTGCAGAGGAGGATCAGGTCCCCTTTTTCGACGGCAAACGTGGTAATATCTGGCTCCACCGGTTTCCCGACACCAACAGCCTTAAGCAGTAGGTTCCGCTTCGGGTGGGTCATGGCCTCGGAATCCGTTATTTCCTGTTTTTCGATGAGATTTGCCACATAGGAATGGTCATGGGTTATCTGGCTTAGGGCCCCGTCCCTGCAGAGATAGAGCCTACTGTCACCAATGTGCGCGGCGCAGGCGGTACCGTCACCCTTAAGGTAAAGAGCGGTGAGAGTCGTGCCCATACCCTGGTAATCCGCATTGGCGCTGGCCAGGGCAAAGATATGGTCATTGGCCTTCCCGACGGCTTTTTTCAGTATTGCTTCAGGCGTTTCCGCCCCTTCCTCAAAAAGCCCTTCAGCCGCGGCGCCAAAAGTCCTTAATGCCTCGTGGCTCGCCACTTCCCCCGCGGCAGCCCCGCCCATGCCGTCCGCAACAGCAAAAAGGCACGGCTCCTTAAGGAGCAGCGCGTCCTCGTTATTTTCCCTTACCATGCCGACATGGCTCCTGGTGGCAACCTGCATTAAATCACTTACTTTCCTTTATGTAATCTGCCCGCAGCTGGCCGCAGGCGGCGCTGATGTCTTTTCCCATTTCCTTCCGTACAGTGACATTTATCCCGTTACTCTCCAGCAGCTTCCTGAAGCGCTCCGCGGCCTTTGCGCCTGGCGCCGCAATGCCTTTTTCAGGCACCGGGTTTGCAGGGATGAGGTTCACACGGAGGCGTGTTTGAACTTTAGGACATGGCTTACGAGCTCCGCGTCAAGGATGCCGTCATTTACGTCCCTTATGATGATGTATTCATAGGTTACCTGCAGCCCACTGAGCTCCGCATACCTTTTCGCAGCGGCTATGACGTCAATGAACGGGTAGATCCTGTTGACGGGCATTATTTCATTCCTTAAATCGGACCTTGCCGCATGGAGCGACACGGCAAGGTTTATGGGTTTCCCTTCCTCGGTAAGGTCCTCGATCCCGGGGATTATCCCGCAGGTGGAGATTGTCATGCTGCGATAGCTTATATTGGCCACGTCCTCCCTGTGGAGGAAAGTTGGGGCCGCCATTACATTTGCATAATTCATCATCGGCTCCCCGCTTCCCATGACCACGATGCGGGAAACGGCCTGCCACTTTTCCTTAAGGGCCATGCCGAAAAGATGCACCTGGACCAGGATTTCCGCGGCCGTAAGGCTCCTTGCGCAGCCATCTAACGTGCTCGCGCAGAAGGCGCAGTCCATGGCGCAGCCCGCCTGGCTCGAGACGCAGGCGCTGTAGCCGTAATCATGCTTCATGAGCACCGTTTCGACGGCGTTTCCGTCGGGGAATTTTATGAGAAGCTTAGTTGTAAGCGTGTCATGCGAATATTCTTCCCTTTCAACTTTGACATCGCAGGGCAGCAGCGTGAAATTTTCCTCAAGGATTTCCCGGTCCGCACTGCTGATATTGCGCATCTCGCCGAAGGATGCGACATATTTTTCATGCAGCCATTCAAAGACCTGCCTTGCCCTGAACTTCTTAAGCCCGAGGGTCAGGAAGAGCCTTTCGAGCTCTTCAGGGTCCAGGCCGAAAAGATCCTTTTTCATTTTGCCCTTCCTTTGCGCCTGAAGACGCAGATGTAAAAGCCGTCAATATTATCCTTTTGCGGCAGTAGCTGCAGCTCATTTACCGTCTCCCCCGTCACGGGGTGCGGAAAATCAGCGTATTCCCATTCCGGGTTCCTTTCCAGGAACTCCAGTGCCATGTAGTGGTTTTCTTGCTGCTCCAAGGTACAGGTACTGTAGATGAGGAGTCCACCGTCCTTAACATATTTCCCTGCGGTTTCAAGGATTTCAAGCTGGAGGGGTGGGAACTCCTTTAAGGACATCCTGCCCTTTCTCCAGCGGGCTTCCGCCTTCCTCCTTAAGACGCCAAGTCCGCTGCAGGGGGCGTCGACGAGCACCTTATCTGCGGCGCAGAGCCACTCCTCCCGCACATCCCTTGCATCCTGGAGATATGTCCTTATGATGTTTATGCCAAGCCTTGCCGCATTTTCCTTTATGAGGCCGAGCTTGTGCTCATATATATCTGAAGCAATTATGCGCCCTTTATTTCCCATAAGTTGCGCCATATGGGTGGCCTTGCCGCCAGGCGCCGCGCAGATGTCGATGACAGTTTCGCCTTTTTCTGGCGCTGCAATGGCCGCCGCAATCATGGAGCTTTCATCCTGGATGTAAAAGCCGCCCGGGGAGAGATCAAAAAGGGCCTTAAGCCCGGGGTGCGCGCTGCAGATTATCCCATCTGCGCTCCACCTTGAAGGCGCCGCCCCGGCATGAAGCCCCGCGAGCGCGGCAAGTAGCGTTTCCCTGTCCGTCTTTAATGTGTTGACCCTTAGGGTTAGGGGCGCCGGCGAATTATTAAATGCGCAGAGGGCTTCCGTACCCTCCCTGCCGTAGTATTTGAGCCATTTTTTTATAAGCCACCTCGGGTGGCAGAGCTTCAGGGCAAGGTATCCCGCCTCATCCCCTTTTTCATCCGGGAAGGCGAAGCTTTCCTTTTTCCTTAAAAAGCCCCGGAGCACCCCGTTCACGAAGTTTGCCCCGGAAGGGCTTATCTTTTTTACCAGTTCCACGGCTTCGTTTACAGCCACGGATGCTGGGATCTTATCCATGTAAAGCAGCTGGAAGAACGCCATGCGTAGGACCGTCAGGATTTCCTTATTGATCCTACCCTTTTTCCTATCCGTGCATTGCATTATGTACCAGTCAAGGGTCCCCATGGCCTTCACCGTCCCATAGACGATTCCCGTCATAAGGCGCCTGTCCCTGTCAGAAAGGTCTGCGGCGCGCAGGTATTTATTCACGGCGATATTGATATAGGCGCCGTCAAGGAATATTTCCCTAAGGACAAAAAGCGCCGCACCGCGGGCGCTGTCACGCTGCACCGCTGTCACCCGTAAAGGCCTTTATGGCCTCTTCCACTTTCCCGATATCGACTTTCGTATTAAAGCATGGCCCAAAGGGGCGTTCGTTTAAGACGCCGAGGACAGGCATTGGGAAGACGTCCTGGATTCCGCTGGTAAGGTCCCTTTCGCAGGCCACGGCGACGATGACCTTAGGCCTTGCTTCCTTTACCATCTGGCGGGCCAGGGTGCCGCCTGTGACAACGTCCATGATGCAGCCGTATTTTTTAGCGAGCTCAACCAAAGGCCCCACGCTGCAGCGGCCGCACTGCCTGCAGTTATCTATGTTCTTTGTTATTTTGTGTTCGCATATGTCAAGCTGGAGGCAATGGGGAAGGAGGATCATTACCATCTCCGCCGGCACCTTCACCTTATGCCTCAGGACCAGGTTATTGCTTACTTCTATGAATGACTGTTCCAGCCTGCTCCTCGGCACGTTAAAGAGGCGCCCGAGCCCAACGGAAAAGGGGAACATGATGTTTATTACCTTCCAGGCCCAGAAATAGATATAGGTCTGTATTGGCATGCCGAAAAGGGCCAGCACGATTCCCGCAACGCCAAGAAGCAGCGCCACGACAACCAGGAAGGCTACGGCTTTCATGACGCGGGGAAGTACCGGGTTTATCTGGGCAAGCCCAGGCACCGTTACCTTCCACACCACATAGATGAGGAAGGCGCCGATAAGCACGCTTGCCAGCGTGAGCGCCATGAATATTCGCTTTTTCGGGGGGAACACGCCGCCCGTCAGTCCTGCTCCCTGCATAAAACATCACCCGTCATAAGTCTGCGTCCGTTACAGAAGACCTGCCCCGTCATGTGCTTTTTGCCCTCGGGCTGCACTTCAAGTATTTCAAGGATCCCGCTGCCTGTCGCAACGTAAAACCCCGTTTTTCCCACACTGAGTACCTTCCCCGGCTCATCTGCATTTTTCTCGCCAGTAACGGCGCTCTTCCAGATCTTTAAAATCTTCCCTGAAGGGGTGTGCGTATAGGCCCCGGGTGCCGGGTTAAGCGCGCGGATTTTGTTATGGATTTCCCCCGCGCTTTTTGTCCAGTCTATAAATTCCATGCCGCGCACGATAAGGTGCGCGTAGGTTGCTTCCTTTTCATCCTGCGGCTCGGGTTTTAAAGCCCCAGCCGCGATTTTGTCCATTGTTTCAAGAAGGAGCGTCGCCCCTTTTTCCATAAGGACCCTTTCAAGTTCCCCCGTGGTAATTTCGCATCCTACGGAGACGGAAACCTTAGCGAGCATTGCCCCCGTATCCATGCCCGCATCCATCTGCATTATGGTAACGCCCGTTTCCTTTTCGCCGTTCATTATCGCATAGTGGACCGGCGCCGCTCCACGGTATTTGGGGAGGAGCGATGCGTGGACGTTTATGCAGCCGTATTTTGGGATATTGAGAATTCCTTCAGGTAGGATCTGCCCGAAGGCCGCAACGACTATGATATCCGGCCTGAGCTCCTTTAAGAAATCCGCGGCGCCTGCGGATTTTATCATTTCCGGCTGGAAGACCTGGAATCCTTTTAAAATAGCGTAATCCTTGACCGGCGGGAAAAGGACCTTTTTCCCTCTTCCCTTCGGCCTGTCGGGCTGCGTCACGACGGCAAGGATTTCATGTTTTCCGGATTCAGAAAGTGCATTAAGCTGCGCCACAGCGAAATCCGGCGTTCCCATAAACACCGTCCTCATAGCGTCTCCTTAACCTCTTCCTCTTTGGGTTTCGGCAATATTGCCGAAGCCTTGTCGATGAAAAGCACACCGTCAAGATGGTCTATCTCATGCTGCACAGCAACGGCAAGGATCCCTTCCGCCTCAAGGAGCATCTGTTTCCCCCTGCGGTCGAAAAAGGTGCACTCAACCTTTTCCGCGCGCTCCACTTCGCCTTCGTAATCGGGCACGGAAAGGCAGCCCTCGCACATGGTGATACTGCCTTCCTTCTTCGTTATGACTGGGTTTATGAATTCCAGAAGGCCCATGCCTTCCTCTTCCCCGGTATCGATGACCACCATGCGCTTTAAGACCCCGATCTGCGGGGCCGCAAGCCCGACCCCGTCCGCAGCGTACATGGTCTCCGCCATGTCGCTTAAGAGCCGGAGGGTCTTTTTATCCAGCTTATCCACTTCCTCGGACCTCTTCCTTAGCATCGGATTGCCTGCAACAAGTATCTTCCTCTTTGCCACCTTGGCCTCCTCAAAAATAAATTTCCCAAATTATATCATTATAGCATAAAAAAACGCTTCTTTTCAAATAACGCTGACCGGGTCGACGTCAAAGAAGAGGTTCTTCTGCTCCTTAAAATCGCTCTTAAGAAGCGCATCCTTCACGGGCTGCATGTCTTCCGCCTTCACGATGACGTTGATGCGGTAAAGGTCCATCACTTTTTCCACGAGCCCGGGGAACGGCCCTAAGACCATGACGCTTTCGCTGAGCCTTTTTTCCAGCTGCAGCGTCTCAAGGAAAAGCACCACCCGTTTTGCGAGGGCCTGCGCCTCATCCCTGTCTTTATCCAAGCCCGTAAGCTTCAGCATCCTGGAAAAGGGCGGGTAGAAGAGCTCCTTCCTGTATTTGAGCTCCCCTTCCGCGAAGGAATCGTAATCCTGTGCCGCCGCGGCAAGGATTACCGGGTTTTTCGCATCGTAGGCCTGGAAAATGACGCAGCCGTCCTTATCCCTGCGCCCGGCGCGTCCCGCTGCCTGGGTTAAAAGGGAAAATGTCCGCTCCGCCGCCCGAAAATCCGGTAGATTTAAGGATGAATCCGCAGAAAGCACGCCGACTAATGTGACGCCAGGGATATCGTGCCCCTTTGCCACCATCTGCGTGCCGATGAGGACATTCCTTTCCCCCGCGGCAAAGCTCTTTAGGATATCTGCGTGGGCGAATTTCTGCGCCGTCGAATCCTGGTCCATCCTGAGCACCCTTACTTCAGGCAGCGCCATGATTTCCGCTTCCGCCTTCTGGGTCCCCGTGCCGAAGAATTTGATCCGCCTGCTGCCGCATTTGGGGCAGGTTTCGGGGATCTTTGCGGTATTGCCACAGTAGTGGCAGCGCATGGCTTCCCCGGCGCTGTGGTAGACAAGGGCCACGGCGCAGTGGGGACAGGTTATTGATGTCCCGCAGTCGCGGCACATAACGAAAGTAGAAAACCCCCTCCTGTTAAGGAGGATAATGGCTTCATCGCCCGCCGCGCATGTTTTGACAAGTTCTTCCTTAAGCCGGCGCGAGAGCACGCTGAAATTCTGATCGGCAAGCTCCCTGCGCATGTCGGCTATTTCGGCCACGGGGAGCCTGCTCCCATTAGCGCGTTTTGTAAGCCTCAGGTGCACGTAGCGGCCGCTTTTTGCTTCATGATAGCTTTCAAGGGATGGCGTCGCGCTTCCTAAAATGAGCGTCGCCTTTGCCAAGGCGCATCTTTTTAAGGCAACGTCCCTCGCATGGTAATTGGGGCGCTCTTCCTGCTTGTAGCTTCCCTCATGCTCCTCGTCTATTATGACAAGCCCGAGCTTTTCAAATGGGGCAAAGACGGCACTTCTCACCCCGATGAGTATTTTCGCTCCCCCCGTGCGCATTCTGTGCCACACATCCCCCCGCTCGTTCTGGGAAAGCTTGCTGTGGGCCACTGCGATAAGGTCACCAAACCTTGCCTGGAAGCATTCCACCAGCTGCGCCGTGAGCGCTATTTCAGGAACCAGCATGAGCACCTGTTTCTCTTCCTTAAGGGCAAGATCCGCCGCCCTGAGGTATATTTCCGTCTTCCCGCTCCCGGTTACCCCCTGGAGCAGGAAGGTCTTACCGTCATTTTTATTTATGGAGTCCTTTACGGTGTTAAAGGCGGCCAGCTGTTCATCGGTAAGTAAGAGCTCTTCGCCTCGCTCCGTCTCTGCCGTATAGCTGTTCCTTAGGATGCGCCTTCTCCCCGCCTCGACGCAGCCGCGTTCAAGGAGCCTCCTTAAGACGGAGGGGCTTGCCTTGTATTTTGAAAGCTCCTTGAGCGTCAGGAACCCCTTCCCGTCAAGTGCGGCAAGGGCAGCAATCTGGGCCTTAAGGTGTATGCCCCCTTCCTTAAGCTCTGCCCTGCCCTTTTCCGTTATGCGGTATGCGGTTACAGTCTTTTCCTTAAGCCGCTCCTTATAGCGGTAGTAAAGGAAGTTCCCCTTTTCGTCTTTTACGGCCGTCCTTTTGATGCTGCTTTTCCCGGGCACGAAAAGGCGCATGGCCTCGGCAAGAGAGCACATGTAGTAGGAAGAGAGCCATCTTGCGGCCTCCAGCATTTCCCAGTCGAACCATGGCCCATCCCCAAGTACAGCCTCTATGCTTTTTAAATTCCCAGCATTCTTTACCACATCGTTCCTTCCCACGACGAAGCCTTCCGTCTTCTGGGCGGAAAAGGGCACCACCACGCGCCAGCCGGTGTCAAGGAACGCCATATTGTCAGGCACCACGTAGGTGAACTGCCTGAAGAGGTTTTTTACGGGCAGGTTTATTGCCACATCAACGCAGAACATTATTCCTCCGGAAATCTTTTGGTCTTTTATATATTCACTTAAGGCTCCTAAAATCCTTTACGCCTCTATTATAACCCACCTTCGGAGAAGATACTACTAAATAAAAAGGCCAAACCCCCTTTTTGAGGTCCGACTTAAAAAGTGTTTTTCAGTTAAAGGTCCACCTGAAGCCGAGTTTTGCAAGGAAGCCCCTGCGTCTGCCCGCATGCTCCAGGAATTTTGCATAGCCGTCGTAGTTATTGGCCCAGCGCTTCTGCACGTCGATTTCGTACTCGGTGCAAGGTCTAAGATGCAGTTCATCCAGTTTGGTTCCGTCAACGCGTACCCTGGACTTCTGTCCCACGGTCCATACTTCGCCCGCAGTGAGGTATGGCTGCCAGCCGTTATTGTAGTTCCTGATCCACTTAATGTTCGAGTTAAGCTGTACGGTGCGCATGTCGTCCCCGTCTACCTTGAGCCCGGCTGCATTGGTGTAACTTCTCAGGTCATCGTTCGTGTAGGATGCCATGAATGTCGGGAGCACAATGTATTTCCCGCCGTCGTATTCAAGGTTCCAGCCAGATTTCGTTGCGATGCCGTAGGTGTAGAGGCGTGAGCTTTTATTCCCGTACATGTTGCGGCCTTTTGCGCTCGTGGATGCGGCTGCTATGGTCCATGCAGTGTAGAAGTTCTTCTTATAGAAGGTTTCCGTTGCGCCGATCATTCCGCCGTCCTACCTTACGCTGCCGCCGCTGTAGCTCTGGCGGATTTCCTGGTAGCCGGCGTAGCCCGTAAACACGTTGCCCCAGCCTTTCTTATCTTCCATGAAATCCGTATCCACGCCAATGATGCCGCCGTAGTATTTGTCCCTGGCGGTTAACTTACCCGTGAAAGGTATGCTCTCTTTCGTGGCAAAGGTCTTTACCCATGCGCCGGGACGGGTCAGCTAGTGCTGTTCGTAAACGTGGAGCACGTTGTCGTGATCGTCGAATTTATTCCCTTTGCGGGAAGCCAGCTCTTCAGCCCTTGCATCATCAATCTTCTGGGCTTCCTCTTCAACTGTTGTCCCGTTCTTTGCGGAAAGCTTGCCTGCCTTTGCGGCTTTGGCTTTTTCCATTATGGCAAGACGTGTCTCGCTGGGGAGTTTCATGTAGTAGTCGGAATGATCGAAGCAGTATTCGAACATTATGTTCATGGCGTTGTAGGCGCTTGCCATGGCAACGGATGACATCATGGCCGCATGGTTGGTACCGGTCTTATCGAATACGAAATAGCCGCCGTCATCGCCTTAGCTGCCGTAATAGTTCTTATCGTAGGATATGGTGTATGTGTTTATTGGACCCATAACATCCGATACTGATGAGGTTACGTCTTCCTTAAGTCCCGGTTCCGCAAAGTATATGCCGACCCCGCTCTTACTCGTGTCTTTTACCACGTTCATGGCAGATACATTAAGCGTGCCCTGGGCTTCGCCGTAACTGTTGCCGTTTGTAACGAAGCGGTCCATGGTCTCATTGCCAAGGTTGATATCGGCCCTCATGTCGAAGTCCCCTGAAACAGTGAACTGGTTCACGTTGTAGGTATGGACCTCGCCGTTCATGGTATTTAAGGTCGTCCCGCCTATGGAGAGGTTGGAGTCGTTAATGTCGTTATACATATAGAATGTAGTTGCGTCTATCCCGTTACCCGAAATATTGATTTCAAAGCCGGTCTCGCCAGTAAGGCTGTCGTCCAGGCGTAATGTGGCATCAGTAAGGTTAAAATTGGTTACGGATGCGGCCTCACCGTAGAGGACGTTTGCTTCTTCCGTTCCGCCGCTTACTGCCGTGTTTCCGCTTATTACCGCATCCTGGTCTTCAATATTGATATTTACGGTGCCTGCGTTGTAGATGGCTCCGCCAAGCGCCGTAGTGCTAGTTGCGGAGTTCCCGGTGATGTTGCCGCTTAAGGTAACAACGGTGCCTTCGCCCGCACAAATTGCTCCGCCATAGGCATCGCCTGACGATGCTGTGGCGTGGTTGCCGGTAACGTCGCCCGTTACGGTAATCTCGGATGCCCCTTCATCGTAAATTGCGCCGCCTATTGCGCTCGTTGTGCCTTCATCGTAGTTGCCGGTGAGGTCCGTAACGGAGAAGGTGCTGATGCTGTCGCTATTATAGATTGCGCCGCCTGCTGCCTTGCCGCTTTCAGAAACTGCGAAGTTGCCGGTGAAGGTATCGCCCGAAACTTCGGTCATGGTGACGCCGTGGTTGTAGATGGCGCCGCCGTCGTGGTCGCTTTTGCTGACGTCGTTTCTCAGGAACTGGTTATTGGCAATGGTCCCGATTACGCTTCCTTTTTCGGCGTTTTCTATGGCGCCGCCGTTTCCGTTTTCAGCCGTGTTTTCTTCGAAAATGTTATTCGAGATGTTCCAGATGTAGGCGTTATCGTAATTATAGATGGCACCGCCGAAATTAGTGGCGTTGTTCTTGTAGAAATAGCAGTTATCGATGGTCGTTATGATATTGTCAAAGTTACCGGATGAACCTGTCTCCATCTGGATGCCGTTATAGATGGCGCCGCCACGTCCGGACTGATTTTCCGTAAAGACAGAATTTGTAATGCCGCCCGTGATGGTTTCCCCGTCCGCATCAAGGCCTATGTAGCCGTGATTAAAGATGGCGCCGCCGTATTCGACGGAAGTGTTTGAATCAAAAGTTACGCTATCAATGTTGCCGATGATACATTCACCGTTTACACTCTCCGGTTCTCAGAAGTTATAGATGGCGCCGCTATCCTGCCCGGCATAGTTTGACGTGAAGGTGCTGTTCGTGATACTGCCTATGGTGGCGTCATAGTTATAGATAGCGCCGCCGAGCCAGGCAGTGTTATTTCCAGAAAATTCAGTGTTGAAAATTGTGACGATGTAGCTAGAGTCGTTGAATATGGCAGCGCCTGAACTATCATATGAATAGTTTACCGTAAATGTACAGTCATCAATTGTCTCAATTGTGCCACACCAGCTATAGATGCCACCGCCGCAATAAGTCCCAGCATAGCTGCCTGCATTGTACCATCAGTTATTAGTAATATAACTGTCCTTGATTTCCGTTATTGTGCCTAAATTATAGATGGCATTGCCGTAATAATTGTTCTGTGCGTAGTTTGTGTCAAAAGTACAATTATCATTAGAATAAAAGTCCCACCCCCACCACCTGCAAGACATTTTTAAGTATTTTTTCATAACTTATTAAATACTTTTTCATATTTTATTTAATCATACTTTAAAACACCCCCGGAGTACGGAAAAAGCCTGGTTCCAGGAGGCGTCCTAAATAAAAAAAGGCACGGCCATGTTTTACATAGCCGTGCCCGCAGCCTAAAATGCTGCCTGACCTGAACTATTTAATTTTCGAAAATTGCAAGTGCAAGTTGAACACATCCGTGTAAAAGTTTAATAGA
>JAJQDY010000078.1 GCA_021201965.1 Phascolarctobacterium sp. | reverse complement strand
TTTAAGACAATTAGCGTGGATAACGGCTCTGAGTTTGCCACCTTTGCCTCACTCCATGAATGGGGAACGAAAGTGTATTACGCACATCCATATTCATCCTGGGAACGGCCTCAGAATGAGCGCAACAATGGTCTGTATCTGCGATACGCACCGAAAGGTCAGTCAATGGATAATTTATCCGATGAGGACGTGGAACACGCTGCTGACTTGATCTGTGGACTGTCTCGTAAGGAACTGGGCTACCGTACACCGGGAGAATTCTTTGACGCTTGCCTGGATGAAATCTACACTGCGTGAGTAGCAGAGCTATTTGGCAGGGTCAATGGGGCGTAATCCACCCTTGACCCTGCCGTCTGTCTCTGCTGTTGGGTAATCAAGCCCAGCTAAGCTTGACTCTATTAAACTTTTACACGGATGTGTTCAACTTGCACTTGCAATTTTCGATTATAAAAAATATGGTTTTGTTGTAAAAATTTATTTTTTCGATAGATCCATAAATCACTAAGTACCAATAAATATTTATAGGGGGGGGTGGAATAAATATGCTGCTAGGAATTGATGTAGGCGGTACTTTTACAGATGCCGTCATCATTAAAGATGAGATGGTAATAGAGCAGGCGAAAGTAGCTACTGATCATAAAAATGTTCTTAAAAGTATCATCGAAGCTTTGGACAGGGTATTATTTAAAGGAGCTGCCGGAGATCTAGAACGTGTAGCAATATCCAGTACTATTGTTACAAATGCTTTAACGGAGAATAAACTTGAGCCTGTTTTCCTGGCGGTTATAACAGGGCCTGGTATGAATGTGGAGGATAAATTCCCAGTCAAACCGTGTTATCTGAGCGGCTGCGTTGATCACAGGGGAAAGATTACAGCTTCAGTAAAATTAGAAGAGTTGCAGGAATGGAAAGATACAATAGGGAATGTTTGTGCAGTTAGTGGTAAGTTTGCAGTCCGCGATCCAGAGCAGGAATATAAGGTGGAACGTGAACTGAAAAGCTATGGCAGCAGTAAGGTGTTTTTAGGCAGTGAACTGAGTGGAGAACTTAATTTTATAAGAAGGACGAATTCGGCTTATTTTGCAGCTGCTGTATATAAAATTTTCAGTGATTTCTGCCAGAAAGTAAAACAGGCACTGGCAGATAGGTATATTAACGCACCAGTCTATATTCTTAAGGCTGATGGAGGTACGCTGCCGCTTGAAGCAGCTCTTGAACAGCCAGTAGAGGCCGTATTTACCGGGCCAGCTGCTTCAGTACTTGGTATAGAAGCTTTGGCCGCCCCAGGGGTAAACAGTATTTCTTTAGATGTTGGAGGCACTACGACTGATATTGCCTTCTGGGAAGGGGGCCTGCCGCTGATGGCAAAAAAAGGAGCTGTTATTAATGGTTATTCAACAGCTGTACATTCTTTTCATATGCGCAGTATTGGTATAGGCGGTGATAGTAAAATCACTAAGGACGGAGACGGCTACAGGGTAGGACCGAAAAGGGAAGGCCCTGCCGCAGCAGTAGGAGGATCGGCTCCTACTTTATCGGATGCCTTTATTGTGGGCGGTTATGTGGAATTCGGGGACAAGAATAAGGCATTGGATGCAATAGCCACTTTGGGAGGCAATCCCGAAACCGAAGCTGAAAAAATAGTTCAGGCCGCCGTGAGTAAAATTACGGCAACGATAGAAGAAATGCTTATAACATGGGCTAAACAGCCGGTTTATACGGTAAATGACGTTATACGGGGGACTGAATTCGTTCCCAAGCAGCTTACGGGAGTAGGCGGAGGGTCAATGGGACTTGTAAATGCGTTAGGTGTGGCAATGGGCTTACCTGTAGAGATACCAATGGGAGCTATGGTAGCAAATGCTATTGGCGCCGCCGTGGCAAGGCCCACTCTTTCTGCGGAACTTAGGGCAGATACTACTGAAGGATATTATCTTATCCCGGAAAGCGGAAAACGCCAGCCATTGCCGAAAAAGTTTAATGAAGTTATGGCGAGGAATCTTTTATCCGAATGGCTTAAAGGGCAGGCTGAAAAATGGAAGATACCGCAGGAAGAAACTGAACTGATCAGCCGAGAGCATTTTCGGACTGTCCATGGGTATTATGATATTGGTGATATTTACAGTCTGCGTATGCAGCTGAAGCCAGGTATTCTGCATAAAGTATCCTGCGGGGAGGTGAAAATATGAAAGACACTTTAGGTCTTGTGTTTTTCCCTGCTTTCGATTGGATGATAAGCCCTGGGCACCCAGAAAGACAAGAGAGACTTTTATACACTAGAGATCAGCTTTTAGAGGAAGGGCTGTTTGACTGTGAGGAAATAAAGGAATGCAGACCACGTATAGCTCAGATTAATGATCTCCAGCGTGCTCATATCGGGGTGCCAGCTGTCGATAAACTTATTACGCCTGCGCATTTGGTTTCCGCAGGCGGCTGTCTCACTGCCGCGGATGCCGTCATGAAAAAAGAAGTAAAACGTGCGTTTGCGCTGGTCAGGCCGCCAGGGCATCACGCTATGCGTGTGGTGCACGGTATCAGGGGTTTCTGCATTGTTAATATTGAGGCAATAATGGTAGAATATTTACGTAGCAAGTATCAGGTGCGTAAAATTGCCGTTGTGGATACGGATGTCCATCATGGGGACGGTTCCCAGGATATTTTTTATCATGATCCAGATACTCTATACATTTCTTTCCACCAGGATGGACGTACATTGTATCCTGGAACGGGATTTCCTGATGAGGCGGGGAGCCCTGCGGCCTGGGGGACAAATATAAACCTGCCGTTGCTCCCAAGGACTGGTGATGCGGGACTGCACCAGCTATATGACGGACTGATCAGCCATATTCTGGAGGATTTTCGGCCAGAACTTATTATTAATTCTGCAGGACAGGACAACCATTTTTCAGATCCATTAGCATCCATGTCTATAACGGCACAGGGGTATGCACGTCTGGCCGATAAATTAAAGGCCGATATCGCAGTGCTGGAGGGCGGATATTCTATTGAAAATGCTCTGCCTTATGTGAACACTGGGATTATTCTTGCCATGGCAGGCATGGATTACAGCAAAGTCGTAGAACCTGATTTAAGTGGACTTTACGGGCAGGACCCGCGCTGTTCCAAGCGGGTTGAAGAACTTATAGGCCAGGTTGGGGAAATATATTTTAACCGCACCAAAGTAAGCAGGCAGCTGCTGGAAAAATATGGGGGCATATGGCAGCGTCGTAAAAGTATTTATTATGATGAGGAAGGTATCCGAGAACAGCAGGTAGAAACTGTGCGTTACTGCAGTTGTGGCGGCTATTTCACAATCCAGACTGAAGCAGCAGGTACGCGCTTTGGAAACCAAAACGCCTTTATTGCATGTGTGCCAAGGAACGCATGTGCTGCATGTCGCCAGAAAGCACACGATGAAGCATTGGCTGAGAAAAAAAGAGGACGATGGCAGTATGTCTTGGTGCAGAATATTGTTGACGGATTTATTGAAACTATTTAAGAGAGGTTTTACAAGTGATTAAAGAACTGGTTGCTGCAACTCATAATCTGGGGAAACTTGAAGAATTTATAGTTTTAATGAAAGATTTACCGATAGAAATAAAAAGTTTGGCTGATTTCGGCAGGATAGAAGAGCCTGAAGAAACAGGATGTACTTTTGCAGACAATGCCCGCTTGAAGGCTATTTATTATGCCAGAAAAACTGGGATGACTTGTATAGCTGATGATTCAGGTCTTGAGGTACAGGCTCTTGATGGAGAACCAGGGGTCCGTAGCGCCCGTTATGCTGGGAAAGGAGCTACTGCTAAGGAAAATAATGATCTTCTGCTGCGCAACATGAAATTTCAGATTAAGCGGAACTGCCGTTTCCGCTGTGCGCTGGCTGTTGCCCAGCCCGACGGTAAAATTTTGCACGAAGTGGACGGTATCTGTGAAGGCATGCTGCTGCATGATCCTTTGGGCAGTGAGGGTTTCGGCTATGACCCATTGTTCTGGTCAATGGAACTGCATAAAAGCATGGGCGAAGCAACTATGCAAGAAAAAAACAAAGTCAGTCACCGTGGAAAAGCGATCAGAAAATTAATAGCAGTTTGGGGAAGGAAAAATGAAAATAGGAGTCACCGGTGATACCTATGGTAGCGAACAGGCGTTGCGCAGGATAATACAGCTGGCTCCGCCTGTGGAAATCTGGCTGCATACAGGGGATTACAGCCAGGATGCAAATTTCCTTACAGATATAAGCGGATTGCCGGTTATAAAGGTCTGCGGTAACTGTGACCCGATGAAAATGAGAGCTAATCCTGATGAAATTTTCTCAATTGAAGGATTTAGAATTTGGCTGACCCATGGGAATAGGTATCTGCACTATGATGATGCAGAAGAATTGGCTGGACGAGCCGCAAAACTGGAAGTTGATATTGTTGTGTTCGGACATATTCATTTGCCCGTGGCAAAATGGTATGGCGATATATTGCTGCTTAATCCGGGCAGCCCGACACGTCCAAGGAGTTGGACATGCCCATCTTTTGCCGTGTTGGATCTTGTAGTCGGATAGCGGCCGAAAGCTGTATTCATTGAATTGACGTGAGTTTTGTAGGACGGACTGTATTGACTTGGTGAATGGATTTTTGAGGGCTGGCAGGCAATTATCTTGCAATATTTACTTGCATATCCTAGAATAAAAATAGATAAATATAAAAAGCTTGGAGGGAATATTGTATGACAACTTTGCGTGATGAATCTTTAAAAATGCATCTGGAAAATAATGGTAAGCTTGCCATGGTAAGCAAAGTGCCTATCAAAACGCAGCATCATCTGGCAGTAGCCTATACTCCTGGAGTTGCGGAACCATGTAAGGAAATTAATGAAAATAAGGACTTGTCTTTTGAATATACATGCCGCGGAAACATGGTAGCCATTATTACGGACGGGACCCGCGTGCTTGGGCTTGGCGATATCGGACCTGAGGCAGCCATGCCAGTAATGGAAGGGAAGGCCGTATTGTTTAAAACTTTTGCCGATTTGGATGCCGTGCCAGTCTGCCTTGGTACTAAAGACCCGGATGAATTTATCAGGATAGTTGAATGCCTGCAGCCTAATTATGCTGGAATCAACTTGGAAGATATATCTTCTCCTAAATGTTATGATATTGAAGACCGCTTAAAGGAAATATGCGAGATTCCCGTTTTCCATGACGATCAGCATGGCACGGCTATTGCGTGTCTTTCAGGCGTGATTGGGGCTTTGCGTTTTGTAAAGAAGGATATGAAGACTGCCAAATTCGTGGTGAATGGCTGCGGTGCAGCTGGGAGTGCCATTGGACGCCTCTTGGTAACAATGGGAGCAGAGAATGTAATTATGGTAGACCGCTTTGGTGCACTCTATGAAGGTATTGACGCTAAATTGGACAGGATCCAGGCTCATCTGGCCACTGTGACCAATAAAGAGCATAAGAAGGGAAATCTTGCAGATGTTGCTAAAGGTGCAGATGTCCTTATTGGTGTATCCGGGCCTAACCTCTTTACAAAAGGCATTATCTCCAGCATGGCTGATAAGGCCATCGTTTTTGCCTTGGCCAATCCCGTTCCGGAAACATCTTATGAGGCGGCAAAAGAAGCTGGTGCTGCTGTTGCAGGAACCGGACGGAGCGATACACCCAATCAGGTAAATAATGTTACTGTATTCCCTGGAGTTTTCCGTGGGGCTATAGATGTAAGGGCCAAAGCAATAACGGAAAAAATGAAAGCGGCAGCAGTTTATGCCATTGCCGGTCTGGTGGATGATAAAGATTTGTGCGAGGATTATGTCGTTCCTGATGCTTTTGACCCGCGCATGGCTCCGGCAGTTGCGGCAGCCGTGGCAAAGGCCGCCATTGAAGAGGGAGTGGCGCGTAAAATCGTTGATCCGGAAAAAGTAAGTGTCAATACATTAAAACGTGTTGGGCGCTGAGGAGCAGATAATATGCGGGAAATTGATGTTAAAGAAATTTCAGCTGCCGTAAGCAGATTATGTAAAGAGGCATGCTATTATTTGCCAGAGGATTTGCTGAAGAAATTAAAAGATTCCGTGAAGACTGAAGAATCGCCACTTGGCAGGGAAATTCTGGGGACCATAGTTGAAAATGCGAATCTTGCAAAGAGCAAGAATGTGCCCGTTTGCCAGGACACGGGACTTACTGTTGTATTTATGGAGATAGGGCAGGAAGTACATTTTACTGGCGGCGATTTGTATACAGCAATACATGAAGGAGTTGCTGACGGTTATGTAAACGGATACCTGCGTAAATCATCGGTAAACGATCCTTTGTTTGTCAGGAAGAATACCAATGATAATACACCAGGTATCATCCATACCACTATTGTGCCAGGGGAAAAAGTGAATATTACTGTCTGCCCCAAGGGTTGCGGGAGCGAGAATATGGGGGCCATGAAAATGCTGAAGCCGGCAGACGGGGTGGATGGCGTTATTAAATTTGTCGTTGATACCGTGCGTAGCGCAGGACCAAACCCATGTCCTCCAGTAACTGTGGGCGTAGGTATTGGAGGAAATATGGAAAGGGCTGCCATTTTGGCAAAACGTTCCTTGACCAGAAAAGTTGGGGTGCATAATGCCGATCCTAAGTATACCGAACTTGAAAAACAGCTGCTGGATTTGGTTAATAAAACCGGTGTTGGTCCTTCTGGGCTCGGCGGTACGACTACTGCCGTTGCCGTAAATATTGAATATGCACCTACCCATATAGGGGCACTGCCCGTTGCCGTAAATTTAAATTGTCATGCTGCACGTCGTGCGGAAATAGAGATATGAGGAGGCGTGCTTATGGCGGAACAAGCTGTGATTAAACACATTAAAACACCGTTGACTCCTGAAACAATTAAAAATCTGAAAGCAGGGGATGTAGTACGTATTTCTGGATATATCTATACTGCCCGTGACGCGGCCCATAAGCGCCTGTCGGAAGCGCTTGCCAGAGGCGAAAAATTGCCGTTTGATCTCAAAGACAATGTTATTTATTATGTAGGATCGACCCCAGCTAAACCTGGGGAAGTGGTTGGCAGTGCAGGACCGACTACCAGCGGGCGCATGGATAAATATACTCCGACACTTATTGAGCAGGGCATGCGTGGAATGATTGGTAAAGGATTCCGCAGTCAGGAAGTTATTGATGCCTGCGTGCGTTATGGAGCAATATACTTTGCCGCAATCGGCGGTGCTGCAGCCGTAATTTCCCAATCAATTAAAGGAGAAAAAATGATTGCCTACGAAGACCTTGGATCTGAGGCAATACGGCGGTATGAAGTAGAAGATTTTCCTGCTATAGTATGTATTGATACGAAGGGCAATGATTTCTATAAAATCGGAATTGCCAAATACAGTAACGAATAATAAAAATAAAATCAGGGTGGCGAAAACCGCCCTGATTTTTTTATGATGCAGATGGTATAATAGAAAGAGATTTTATGGTTCTGACTGGGTTATGGTGAATATAAAAACATAAAGAAAGGATATTTTATCAGCCGTCCCAACAGATTTGTTGTACATGTGGAAATAGACGGGCGGGAAGAAATCTGCCATGTCAGGAATACAGGGCGATGTCGTGAACTTCTTACTAAAATGGCGCAAGTCTATTTGGAGAAAAGCGATAATCTAAAACGCAAAACACAATATTCCCTGGTTGCGGTGCAGAAAGGGAACATGCTTGTCAATATGGATTTCCAAGCACCTAATAAAGTGGTTGCCGAATGGCTGCGGGAAAAAGATCCTTTCGGGAGAATATTGAGTTTAAGACCAGAATGCAGGTACGGGACTTCCCGTCTTGATTTTTACATGGAAACGGCCGATAAAAAGGTATTTATTGAAGTGAAGGGGGTCACGCTGGAAGAAAATGGCGTAGTCCGTTTTTCCGATGCGCCAATGGAACGCGGGATAAAGCATTTGCAGGAACTCATCCGGTGCAAACAAGAAAGATATACGGCCATTATTATTTTTGTGATACAAATGGCAGGAGCCAAATATTTCGAACCTAACAAATTGCATACCCGTTTTACGGAAGCATTGCGGGAAGCACATGCAGTTTGAGTAAAAATCATGTCCCGTGAATGTATGGTGACCAAAACATCGCTCTGACTTGTGAATGCATTGAATGTGAGACTATAAATTATGGGAATACAACGTTAATGGAGAAGAATTATGCGTGACTATGCTGAATTTTATATAACAAAAAAAGGAGAACGGGCTGCTAGAAACGGGCACCCATGGGTATTTGGCGAAGAAATCACTAAGACGGAGGGAAGCTATAAAAATGGCGATTTAGTCGACGTAGTCACAGCTAATGGCAAATATATTGGTACAGGATTCGTTAATGACAAATCTAAAATACGAGTCAGGATTATATCATTTAATGCTAATGACAAATTTGATGAGGAGTTCTGGAAACGGCGGCTGCGCTATGCCATAGATTATCGCCGCACGGTAATGGGCGGTACGGATTTTAAGTGCTGCCGGCTGATTTTTGGTGAAGTGGACATGTTTCCTGGGCTGGCGGTGGATAGATTCAATAATATTCTTGTTACCCAGACTCGTTCTTTGGGGATTGAGCTGCGTAAACATATGATTTATGAACTTCTCATAAAGATTCTGCAGGATATGGGAGAGAATATCAGAGGTTTATATGAACGCAATTGTGTAAAGTTACGTTATCTGGAGGGCATGGAAGAAAATAAAGGATTTTTTGCATCGCCTCTCCTGGAAAAAGACTGTCCGACGGTTACGGAAATTTGTGAAAATGATATTCGCTATAAGGTTGATGTGGAAAACGGACAGAAAGCGGGATTTTTTCTAGATCAGAAGTATAACCGACGTGCAATTGCTAAAATTGCGAAGGGCAGAAGAGTTCTGGACTGTTTTACACACACGGGATCATTTGCGCTTAATGCGGCAAAAGGCGGAGCGCGTAACGTGACAGCGGTGGATATCAGTGCAGAAGCAGTGCGGATGGCTAAAGAGAATGCGGAATTGAATAATTGCGAAGCTATCATGAAAGTAGTTAAAGCGGATATTTTTAACTTCTTGTCGGAAATTTTGGATAAAAAGACCAGGAAGTATGATTTCATTATTTTAGATCCGCCAGCTTTTACCAAATCTGGCAGTACGGTGGCAAACGCATTACGGGGATACAAGGAAATTAACCTGAAGGCAATGAAACTGTTGCCCAGAGGTGGATATCTGGCTACCTGCTCCTGCTCGCATTTTATGAAAGAGTCACTTTTTACTGCAATGCTGCAGGAAGCAGCAGGTGATGCCGGCGTTTCCTTAAGGCAGGTAGAGGCGCGGCAGCAGGCTCCGGATCATCCCGTCTTGTTCAATGTACCTGAAACATATTATTTGAAATTTTATATTTTTCAGGTTGTCTGAAATAGATAGGCATCGTTAAGCTATAAATATTACAGGAGGTAATTATGAAAGCACTATCAGGAATTAGGATTTTAGATCTGTCAAGACTTCTGCCCGGGCCATACTGCAGTATGGTGCTTGCTGATTTCGGAGCAGAAGTTATTAAAGTTGAAGAGCCTAAAACAGGAGACTATTCCCGCACTTTCCCGCCATTTAAAAGTGGATTTGGCTACTGGCATTTGCAGTTGAACCGCAACAAAAAAAGCATTGCCATTGACCTGAAAAGTGAAATCGGGAGAAAAGCATTTCTGAAGATGGTTAGAAAATCTGACGTTGTTCTAGAAAGTTACCGTCCTGGAGTTTTAAAACGGCTGGGAATAGACTATGAAACGGCAAGCAGACTTAATCCTAAAATAGTATATTGCTCCATAACAGGCTATGGAAAGAAAGGGCCACTAGTGCATCAGCCCGATCATGACATAGGTTATTTGGGGCTGACGGGAGTACTTTCCATGAGCGGTGAAAAAAATGGCATGCCGGCTATACCCGGTGTGCTGATGGCTGATATGAATGCAGCGCTTATGGCAGGAATGAGTATTTTGATGGCAGTCAGATATGCAGAAAAAAGTGGCAGTGGTCAGGAAATAGATATTTCTCTCTATAACACTGCATTAACACTTATGCCTGGTGCTGCAAGTTTGTATTTCGGCAGCGGTTTTGTGGCTGAGCGTGGAAATAACTGGCTGACTGGTGCTTATGCCAACTATAATATTTATAAGACTAAAGATGATTTATATCTGGCAGTAGGATGTCTGGAAAAGAAATTTTGGACTAATTTATGCGTGGCAATACAGCGTGAGGATTTGATTAATGCCATAGATGATGAAAAAGGGCATGAGCACGTCAAAGCCGGACTAACTGCTATTTTTAAGACTAGGACACAAAAGGAATGGACGGAGCTTCTGGGAGGGAAAGATACCTGCGTAGAACCTGTACTTACTTTTGATGAAGCTTTAGCAGCAGAACAGACTACCGCTAACGATATGGTACTAGATATTCAGGATGAGGATATTGGCGAGTATAAGCAAATGGGTTTTGCAATGAAACTTTCTGAAACGCCGGGGAGGATAAATAAACGGGCTCCCAGGCTTGGCGAGGATACGGAAGTTGTACTGCGCGAAATTGGATTCAGTAACGAGGAAATCAGTAAGTTACAGGAAAAATAAAACGAGCTGGCTGTTTGAGCAGTCATTTTAATTATTTACATTTTTATAATTCGGCGAAAGGTAAAAATCCGAAGGCCCATACTGGAATAAGGAAGACCTTCCTGTCTGTACGGATAGAGAATAGAAAAAATTATCCCATTACGGCCAGAAAAACATCCTGAAAAAATGCACATCGGCATGCACACTGTGTGCATGCCGATGTTTTCTTAAAGTAGCGGAAAGCGGCATGGTGCTAGGGGTTTAGGACATAAAAATGAAAAATGCGGGAAAATGCACACTATAAAAAAGAGCGTACAAAAAATGCATATGTGTGCATTTTTGATTATAAAACGGAACTGTAAGTTCCTTATTCAATATGAACCAAGATTATTATATTTTTACATGATTTATGCAGATGAATGCACATCGTATTTGAAAGTTTGCGGCAAAATCTATAGTTTGATGACATGAGGCTATTAAAAACGATGATTTAAATATAAAAACTTCAAAAGCAGCATTATGCATCTTTGGAGGTTTTGTTATTAATTATCCGTAACTAATCTAATGGCCGATTGTAAAATGAAGTTGAACAGTTAAAAAATCCATAGCGATTGAAT